>JAGWBT010000146.1:695-17889 GCA_021295755.1 Candidatus Poribacteria bacterium | reverse complement strand
CCATCGGCATGGTCGCTTGCCATCGCTGGGGCGGTGTACCTGGGGGACCGAGCCATTGGTGGCGGGTGATGGAGAAATCGGGTGGGATGCTTCATGAGCAGGCGACTCACCAGCTTGATATGATTCGGTACACCGCCGGTGAAATTGTTGAGGTCTATAAGATTGATGCCATGCAGATTAATGTTGATCAGGAAAACCATACAATCCCTGATGCGGAGGTGGTCACGCTTCAGTTTGAGAGCGGGGCCGTTGGTTATATCTCAACTAGTTCTGCATTGATTAATGGGGGCGGAGGTTCGCGCACCGATTTCATCGTCGAAGGGCACTACACCGTTCAGCTAGGTTGGGGAGATGTGCGAATTATTCCCGACGACGCGGCAACGATTGCGGTGCCTGATGGACAACCGGTCTCAATCGATGAAGCGTTTATCCAAGCGATCCAGACGGGAGATAGATCGCTGATCCGGTCGTCCTATGCAGATGGACTTAAATCAGCAGCGGTATCAATTGCTGCAAACCAGTCCTCACGTGAACACCGACCGGTGCGCGTGCCGGCGATTTCGTAGGAGAGAATTTGTATCGGGGAAATGCAATAATGGAGGTAACGGATGATTATTGATACACATACACATTTTTACGATCCAACACGGCCCGAAGGCGTACCTTGGCCCGATCCCGACGATGACGTGCTTTATCGCCCTGTGTACCCAGAGCACCACAAGGCACTTGCCATCCCTGAAGGTGTGACCGGAACCGTAGTTGTTGAGGCGAGCACATGGGTTGAGGATAATCAGTGGATACTTGACCTTGCGGAAAATGAACCGTTTATCGTTGGGTTCGTTGGGAATTTAGACATAGGTTCGGCGGATTTTGAGAGTAACCTTGAACGCTATTCTGCGAATCCATTTTTCCGAGGTGTACGGCTTCGAGGGGTAGATATCGGAGAGGTTGTGAGGGGTGGAAATCTGGCGAACATTGAGATGTTTGCTGCGAAGGATTTATCGGTAGATCTTTTATCATCGCCAGATGCTTTGCCGAGTGTCGCTGCACTCGCAGCAAAAATTCCAGAGCTACGCATTGTTATTAATCACGTCGCCGGTGTGCCTATTGATGGGCAAGCGCCAGATGCGGGGTGGGTCGAAGGGATGCAGATGGCGGCAGCAAACCCGTATGTCTACTGTAAAGTTTCAGGATTGGTGGAAAGTACGAAAGACAAGCCCTCACCTACCGATGTGGCGTATTATGCGCCGACAGTGGATGTCTTATGGGATGCATTTGGGGTGGATCGGTTGGTCTACGGCAGCAATTGGCCCGTATCTGAACGCTTTGCCGACTATGCGATGGTGCAGCGAATCGTATCCCAATACTTCAACGCGAAGGGAGTCGTCGCCACTGAGAAGTATTTTTGGAGGAACGCCACGGCGGCATACAAGTGGTTAGATCGGGACTGATTTGAAGCGGCATTGTGATGCTGCTCTATCGGTAGGATATTGAAGGTGCAAAACGCAAGGAGAAACCAAGTTTTTCCGAAAAAACTCGGTTTCTGTTACACGGTTTCTTGACATGAGCCAAGACATTCACCCGGCGTCAAGCACTTCCCTTATACCTACAACGATGTTATCCCGATCTGGGAATACATGGTCTTCGAGTCCGGGGCTATACGGGATCGGCACATGCAGCGCGCAAACACGCTTGGGCGGTGCTTTCAGCTTTGTAAAGGTTTCGTTATCTTCAGTGACTACGGTTATGATCTCTGCTGATGCGCCTGCGGTGGGACCTGCCTCATCGGCGATGACCAGCCTGCCAGTTTTCTGGACAGAGGTGCGAATTGCTGACTCATCTAGAGGTACGAGGGAACGTGGATCGATGACTTCGACGGAAACGCCCTCTTTCTCAAGCATTTCGGCTGCAGCGAGCCCCTCGTGCACGAGCCAAGCCAGTGCTACCAATGTGACATCGCTACCTTCCCGTTTGGTATCAGCGACCCCCAATGGCACCGTGTAATCTTCCCCCGGCACCTCGCCCTCAACGCCCATGAGCCGGTTGGATTCAAACGAGATCACGGGGTTGTCGTCGCGGATGGCAGATTTGAGCAGTCCCTTCATATCGTAAGGGGTTGAAGGCAATATCATCTTCAATCCCGCAAGGTTCATAAACATTGAATACGGACTCTGGGAGTGTTGGGCGGCGACCCGTCTGCCGCCTCCGACCGAGGCGCGAAATGTGATGGGAAACTTCGCTTGGCCCCCGAACATGTAGTGAATTTTTGCCGCCTGATTTACGATCTGGTCCATGGCGACGAAAGAAAATGTTATCATTCCCCAGTTGATAATCGGTCGATAGCCTGACCCCGCTGCGCCGATGGCGATACCTGTAAAGGCACCCTCGGCGATGGGTGTGGCGCGCACTCGTTCGGATCCGAATTCATTGACCAGTTCGTCTGCAGCGCTAGTTGCAAGGTGAAATGTGGTTGCGTCTCGCTGCATCTCCTCGATGAGCGCGTCTGTTCCGGCTTGTGCATAAGAGATTTTTGGCATAGTAGATTGCCCCCATAATTTTCGATCGAGCGTAAAAAGATTTCATGGAAGAAAACGGTTTTGTTCTTCGGGACTCGGAATCCGACACGCGTCTCTCCGCCCAAACCATCGGTATCGGTTTCGAGCGACAGTGCGATAAACGAAATCCCGAATACCTCGTGGAACAAGGCGCATCAGACTCAAAAACCACCATGCCCCTCCCAAATGTCGATATACCTCCAGAAAAGCATCTGACTCTTTGTGAATCCCCTGCTTGTCCAGATAGAACATAGACCATTCTTGGGGTACCTCGGAGAGCGGTGGTAATATTTGCTTAGCGGTTTCGCCTTGAATTGGCGCGAACGTGAAGATCCCTTTGCTGTCAATCTTCAGGATCAGATCCACAAATCGGTTGCACATCCCGCACACACCATCAAAGAAGATGATAGGTGGGTTCTGTGCGACATAGTCTGTGGTTTTATCTGTTTCTGAATTCATGGTAGCAGTGGGTTAGGATTCAGCGAAGATATCTTCGACCGCCGCTTCCGGCTCCGGAAATGGGCTCTCCTCGGAAAATTTGACCGCATCCTCAATTGCTGCGAGGATCTCAGCGTCCATTTTCTGCCACGCTTCTTCCGTCAGAATACCGTGCTCCATCAGGCTTGTGGCAAAGCGGCTGATCGGGTCTCGCTGCCGCCACTCTTCGATTTCTGCCTTCGGACGTGGGTCCTCTTGCCCCGGCCTTTCGGTATGTCCGCGCCAGCGGTAGGTCTTGCATTCGATGAGAGTGGGACCTTGACCCGCACGCGCACGGTTGACCGCGGCTTCAGCGGCTTCATAGACCGCCATCACATCGTTACCATCGACGACTACGCCCGGAATACCGTAGCCGGCAGCACGGGCTGCTACGTCGTTCAGAGCGAGGGTTTCTGCTGCGACAGTGCCAGCGGAATAAAGATTGTTCTCGCAGACGTAGAGCATCGGCAGCTTCCACGTTGCGGCGATATTGATCGACTCGTGGAAGGGGCCCGCATTTGAAGCACCATCCCCAAAGAAGGATACGGCGACCCGCCCCTTGCCTTCAAGCTGGGCAGCGAGACCGGCACCGGTTACGATGGGAATACCACCGGCGACAATGCCGTTAGCTCCTAACATACCGATGCTGAAATCGGCGATGTGCATCGAACCGCCTTTGCCTTTGCAGTAGCCGGTTTGTCTGCCGTAAAGTTCAGCCATCATCCGATTCAGATCGGCACCCTTAGCGAGACAGTGGCCATGCCCGCGGTGGGTACTGATGATCTGGTCATCCCCATTCAGCGCCGAGCACACCCCCACGGCAACAGCTTCCTCACCGATGTAGCAGTGCACGACGCCGTAGATGGCGCCTGCCTGATAGTCATCTGATGCCCGTTCCTCGAAACGACGGATGGTCTGCATCGAGCGGAGCATCTCAAGTTGTTTCTCTGTTGTGAGCGTCATGTTTATTCCCTCCCAAAAACCTCATCTATCGCCTCAAGCCCCAGCTTTTGCTCGTCGAAACAGCACTGTGCGGGCTAGCACAAGGACAGCAATTACGAGCGCAACGACAGGACCGAGCCAAGCACCTTCTTTTGGTACGGTCAATATAAAAATATAGATAAATCCGAGGAGATACCACAGTCTATCCAACCTTCCTTGCACCAACCGAGCTGCGAGGTACGCACAGGCAAACGTGGTAAACGCAATCCATATCCATGAGAATAGCCATGGTGTATAGTCATAGAAGGGAACGCTTATCAGGGCAGCTCCTGTCCACCCCTTCGGAAATAGGTCAAAGGCGTGGTGGACAGCGAAACCGATGCTAACACCCATTGCAAATGTGTACAATCCCAAGCCAATCCTTAATGCGAGCAACACCACTATGACCGGAATGAGCGGGCTATGCGTGATGATGGAGCGATGGAGTAGCAGAGTGGTTCGTTGGTCGATATCTGGCATGACGATGCCGCAGTGTAGTCCGACGACAACGAACACCGGCGCTACCAGAGTAACTAGGAATCTGCCCATCGTCTCCATGTCAATCCTCCTATTATGCGGGTCTATCACCCTTCTGTACGGGTGCGGTCCGGCTATCAACACCGGGCAACATTTTTGCTGGATCGCGGGTCACAATCACATCAATAATAGTGGGGATATCGCGTGCAGCGATACCTTCGGCGAGCGCTGCCCCAAGTTTAGAAGGCTCTGATACGCGAATACCGTGACATCCAAGCTCACGAGCCACGTTGGCATAATGTGTCTCGCTCAGATCACTCGATTGATAGCGTCCGCCGTACAGACTGTGCTGAAGGGCTTTGACATAGCCGGATGCGGCGTTGTTTACGATGGCGAGGGTGAAACCGAGTCCCAAGCGTCGAGCCGTTTCTAGCTCTCCGAGCATCATGTTGAATCCAGCATCGCCGGTAAGCCCGACCACTGGTGAATCTGGGGCAGCGAGCTGCGCACCGATAGTTCCCGGCAAACCGTAGCCGATAGAAGCAAACCCCCGATTTGCAATGTAGGAACGTCCTGCGCGGGTTGAATCATAGAGCAGGCCGGTCCAATGGGCGGCGAATCCACCATCAACAACGAGGATCCCATCGTCGGGCATGACACCTTGAAGTTCGCGGACTAATCGTGCCATGTGAATCGGACGCTCCTCGGAAGCGTAGCGAGGCTCTGCTTCTGATCGCCAAACTGCCATCCGTTTTGTGACTTCCGCTAGGTAGGCTACGTGTTGTGCCTGTAAGGCTTCAGTATCGTCAGTGAGGCTGGCGTGGAGATCTATAAGTCCCTCGGCGGCATCGCCCCAGAGCGCGACTTCTGTGGGTGTCGTGCGCCCGATCTCCTCCGCCACGATATCGAGATGGATGAACGGAACACCTCGCGGCATCAGGGCGTAGCGTTTGGTAGCGATTTCACCCATCTTGCATCCGACAGCGAGGATACAATCTGAGGTTTCGATCAGGTCGTTGGCAATCCGTGACCAGCGACCGAATAAACCTACACTCAGCGGGTGTGTACACGGAATAGCACCCTTCCCACTCAATGTCTGAGCAACTGGGACGCTGAAATCTTCGGCGAACTTGAGCAGTGCTTCATAAGCGCCTGAGAGGTGGATACCACCCCCCGCAAGTATAATTGGTCGCTTGGAGCGGCGGAACTGCGCTGCGGCGCGTGCAACGGATTCGCGCCCCGGACGGGGGCGCTGGGCTGGGATACAAATAGTTTCTGGGTCGACGTAGAAATCGTCGCTTGGGTAGTCGAATTCGCCGTGTGCCACATCTTCGGGGACATCCAGAACAACAGGTCCTGGTCGTCCAGAGGTAGCGATGGCATAGGCGCGTCGCACAAGTTCGGGGATGCGAAGTCCATCTTCGATCCGGATTAACGCTTTAACCGATGGGGCGAGGATCTCGGATTGACGCGCCTCCTGTGTCATGTTTTTCCAAGAATGTGCACGGTTGCTGTTGCCGACGATAACGACGAGGGGCACCCCTGCGTTCAATGATTCGACAAGCCCGGTCACTAGGTTTGTGGCTCCCGGACCGAGTGTGGCATCGCAGATACCGGGGCGACCGGTAACCCGGGCCCATGCGTCAGCGGCGAACACACCGGACCGCTCGTCGTTGATAAGTGTATGTTGAAGCCCTAGTTCGCGGACTGCATCGTAGAAGGGCAATAGTTGGAACCCAGCCATACCGAACATCGGAGCGGGGTTGTGACGCTTGAGCATTTCAGCGAGTGCGTGTCCGCCGTTCATCTGTCGAAATGAAGACATCGATCTCCACCTCCTCAATTATGAAGTGAGCAATTCTACAAAGGTTGGCACTGTCATGCCAACGCTTACGCCACGATTGGCAGCTTGTTTGTTAATGTGTGAGATGATTCCGTTTTCCCATGCGGAACACGCATCGCCGATACGGGCGGTCATGGCGTCAACTGTGACCGCCGGGATGGAGTTCTGATCAAGGATTTCGAGACGCTGAACCCCAGCCATATCTATCCCAACGCCGGCATCGTTGAACACTGCCCCTCTCGCCTGCACTGCAAGACCATAACCGGGGCGTCCTGCAAGTCTTCCGCCGTGCGAACCTGTAATGATGATTGCGTCGCTATCGTTGGGCTCGACGAGTGATGCGGAGTCGCAGGTGATTACCCTCACCGGTGCCTCGCGCAGCAGCTTGCGCGTTTCCAAGTAGGCGGGTGCGTTGCCTTCAAACGCTTTCCCCTGTTGCATGGCTTCTGCTGCTTCTCCACAAGGTTGATCCACTGCACAGCCGAGGGCTTTGGCAGCGAACATGTCAGCACCGTCTCCAATACGTGCCGATGTATGGGCAACAGTTGCGGCGGCCATCCCTAGCCGCTGTAGGTAATCGAGGGCTCCGATGCCTGCGTTATCTAGCCCGATTCCCGCGTCATTGAAAATCACACCGCGTAAGCCTGCGAGTGCTGCTAGGTATCCGCAGTAGCTGCCTCCGTGAGAGCCCGCGACAAGCACAGTTCCCCGGAATTGAGGACCGAGTTTGGTAATGCTGTCGGCAACCTGAACGGTCCCGATTTCATTGGGATTCAGAGCAGCTTGCATCGAATTTCTCTTTTTGGCTATCAGCGATGTCGACTTTGGCAAATCGACCTACTACAAATAACGCGTCAAGTTAATTTTGTTTGGATAACAACTTGGGTTAGTATAGCACATCGATAGAAATTTTCAACATATTTATCCGACAGATTGTCGATGTTGTAGACGGAGATGTATCAAGAAACTGAGTGTACCGACGACAGTCAGACTTGCGCCTGTCAGGAAAAAGCTGCGGTAGCCGAGCGACCCGATGATGTAACCGCCTCCCAACGCCATGGCTGAGAAACTCAAGCCTGATGCCATCTCGCCAGCACCTGACATCGTCCCCCGCCGGGCTGGGGACACCACCTCCATTGTGTAGACGAGGAAGGTCGGATATCGGATCGAGGTCAGGGCAAGCACTCCGATAAAACCGAGTCCGGCGGCACTCCAGTGAGAAACAAGGATCAGTGGTAACATGCTGATGGCTGTTCCCAACGATGCCCACGCAGCGGTATGACCGTTACCCCATCGCTTCGTCAGCAAGGGTACGATCAACGCTGTCGGTATGGAGAGCAGCCTACCGATAGCGGATAGCACGCCGATGTGAACCGTAGAGATGTGCAAACCGGCATCCATGTAGACGTTAAAGAAGGTGAAGAGCGTGCCCACACCTGTCACCACAAGGAGCCGAATCAACGTCAAGAGTGCGATTAACCGGAGGGGCGATGCCTGCCCTTTAGCTGGTTGTTCTTTTATGGGTTGGGTGGGGCCCTCGCGGGTCGCTGCGATTGCCAGAACCGAGGGAATCAATAACAGACTAGCAGCCAACAGCGAGTATCGATAGGGCGCGGCTTGGTCGAGCGAAACACCAAGATATACGGCAAAGATACCCGGCAGGAACCCACCGATCAAACTTCCAGCAAAGCCAGCTAACGACCAGAGTGCTGCTTGCACGGAAAAAACATGGTTGCGTTCACTCTGATGGGCGACCTTCATCGCAAACGGGGCGGTGTTGACAAAGTAGATGGCGAAACCGATGAAAGCGAAGCACCAAGTGATAAACAACCAGCCCGCCCGCCAGTTCTCTGTGTGTATTTCAGCGAAGGGTAGCAACCCACATCCTATCAGTAGTAGGCTCAACCCAGCGATCATCATGCGACGATTGCCCAAGCGCTCGCTGATCGTTCCGGCAGGCAGACAGAAGAGGGCGAAGACCAGCATCCCACTCCCGTTGACCAAGCCAATGAATTCGGGCCCATATCCCAAGCGTAGCAGGTACAGATTGAATAAAACGGTATAGACCCCACCATCGACAGTAAGCCCGATTAACATTGTGGTGATGAGGTAAAGGCGCAAATCGCGGTTGAAATCGCGCAGGACATGGAGATAGGTGGGGGTCGCTCTGTTCATGCTGTTGGACGTGGTCTATCCCTTCTCGACCAACCGGCGTGTAGCATCCACCACATAGGTTACATCGTCATGTGTGATGTGACGATGGGCAACCAGACGCGCACCGGCAGGGGGGCGAGGGTTCGCGAGAATACCACAAGCCTGCCACTTCTCAATGAGCGATTCAGAACGCCATCCCAATTCCTCAACGTTTACCATGGCGAAGTTGGTAGGCGTGGGAGGTCGTTGGACTTTTATTCCTTCAATTGCTTCCAGTCCTATACAGAGCAGGCGGGCAGCTTCATGGTCTTCCGCGAGTCGATCTACCATCTTCTCTAGCGCGACAATACCTGCTGCTGCGATAATACCAGCTTGACGCATACCACCGCCCATGCGTTTACGTACAGTGTCGGCTTCGTCGATAAATGAACGGCTGCCACACAGTAGCGATCCCACTGGCGCACTCAACCCTTTTGATACGCAGAACATCACCGAGTCAATGTGCCGGGTATAATCCTTCATATCTACTCCATGTGCCACAACCGCGTTAAAAATCCGAGCGCCATCCATGTGGATTTTCAATCCGTGTGCCCTTGCTGCTTTAGAAACCGCTTCTACCTCTGCGGGTGTCCACGCCGATCCACCGCTTCCGTTGTGGGTGTTCTCAATGCACAGTAGGCTCGGTTGGGAAACATCCTCCGAATTGATTGCCTCCTCCAACTGTTCGGGTTGAATCACTCCGAACTCCGCCTGCATCGGGTGTGGTTTCACTCCATGGAGGACGGCAAATTCACCTCGTGCTCCGGCGAACAGATGGGCACGTTCCTCGAAAAAAACATCGTTCCCTGAATCGGTATGAGCGAATAATGCACAGGCGTTGCCCATGGTGCCGCTGGGAACATAAATCCCCGCTTCCATTCCGAGTTTTTCTGCAGCCAGTTCTTGGAGTCTATTGACGGTGGCATCCTCTCCGTAACCGTCATCTCCGAGGGCTGCCTCCATCATGGCTTCCTTCATCTCTTGCGTGGGTAAGGTGACGGTATCGCTTCTCAGATCTACTGTTCTTTCTGGCATTGTCTTTTCTTTCTGTGTCTATCAAAGGGTGAGCGTGCCTCGCTAATGAGGATCAACCCTGAAGTGTTTTAACACATCTTCATTCAACTCAAATCCCAGTCCCGGACGGTCAGGTACTTCGATAAATCCATCTGCATCAACCTCCATCGTCGGTGTCAGCAATTCGGAGATGATTGGTGAATCTGGAAATGCGATGGGGGTCTCGAAATACGGCATGTTCGGTAGCACTGCAGCGAGATGAATTTCTGCCGCTACTCCGACGACGTGGCACCACGCGTGGGGCACACAAATCAACCCCCTACGATAGGCTGCCTCCGCAATCCGCGCGATTTCTCGAATACCGCCTGAACGGACTGAGCTAGGCTGGACGACATCCACCCGTCCCTTCTCCATAATATCTTCAAATTCAAACCGTGTGGTGAAGCCCCAGTCACCTACCGCAATGCGGGTATCTACGGCATCCGCCAACCGCGCATAACCGGCGAGATTGTCCGCCGGGAGGGGTGCCTCGATAAAAAATGGGCGATATTCCTCAATCGCACGGATCGAGGCGATGGCTTGCCCAACCTCGTACCAGCAGTTCTGTACATCGATAAGGATGTCCCTGTCCTCACCGATGGTTTCACGGACGGCACCCACAATTTCAGCGTCGCGCTGCACACTCACATGTCCGAACCCGCCGGGCCACTCCTCTAGTTTCATTGCGTGGAAGTTCCGATCCTTTGCTAGCGTAAAACGCTCGACAATCTCTTCTACATCCTCGCCCGGTGGGTAGACGGTCGCATAGGGCATCACCTTCTTTTTAATTTCGCCGGCTTCCCGCACAGTGCAGCAGGCGTGCCAGATCAGTTCGCAGACCGGCTTACCGAGCGCTTTGCCCGCAATATCCCAGAGTGCTGTCTCTACTGCTCCGATAGCTGCGATGGTGACGCCGCGCCTCCCGAATAAACCTGTGGCGGAGTACATCTTCTGCCAGAGCCGTTCAACTTGCAGCGGGTCTTCGTCGCGCAGAAGCCCCTGTAAACCGCCATCGGTGCGGATGATGGCATCAATTACCAGTGACGGAGATTCCGCCTGTCCAATCCCGGTGATACCCTCGTCGGTATGCACGCGCACTAGGGTCTCGTCCGCTTTGCCCGGATCTGTCAACGCAATGGTTTCTATTTCTGTAATTTTCATTTTAAGTTAGCCTTTCATCTCTCATACCTAGGGGTTTCCTCAACCGCGAATTATAGCACGTTTTTTGAAGCCGAATCAAATGGATTTCGCTTAATCGGTTCTACGTCTTGGTGGGAACTTTCGTAGGGAACAACGATCGTTGTTCCCTACAGCTTTCGGAATGTCAGTGCGCCCTAGAAAAGAACTGAGGAAGCAGTTCTTTTGATGCAAGGAGTAACTCATCAAGCATCGCTTCTGCGTTGTCGGGCAGGATTGCCATTTCATCGATCAGCAACGCCTGAAGTGCGAGGTTTCGGTCTCCCTTGACTGCGGCATCGGCGACCAATTCGTGCCATACGAACCGTTTCTCCAGAATACCTTTGAGCACCGGCGGCACCTCACCCATCTGTATTGCGCGCACACCTCCAGAATCGGTTACGCCCTCTAACTCAACTTCAGCCGTGGCGGGAAGGTTGGCGATTGCGCCTTGGTTGGCGACGTTGACAATGTATATCTCACGACGACCGTTTGCAATGGCACTGATGAGGCTTGCAATACCTTCGCCGGTGATTGAGTTATCCTGTGCGTCAGGGAGTTGGATTTCGTCCAGCAGTGCCTGATACTCCTTGAAGAATTCGGCGCGGATTTCCGGTTCAGCGGGTGCTGCGGTCGGTTTTCCAGTTTCGTATCCGTGTCCCAGAAGGCTCTCATACATGCCGTAAGGTAAATTCTTCGGTCCGCCCTGTACCTGTGTCAAAAACGGGTAAAATTCTATAATGTGATCGTCGGACGGATAAACGATGTGATACCCGTAAATTTGAGATAACCTCGCACTGAGGACTCGCCCTTCCGGTGCTTGGCGTTCGGCGACACGCCGCATCAGTTCTGGATACAGGTCTTCTCCCTTGTGTAGGACGCGAGTGAACCAAAAATAATGATTTGTCCCGACCCACATGCAATCCAACTCCGTTGGCGGAACACCGAGAATCTCTGCCGCATACACAATCCCTGCTTGCACCCCGTGGCAAATGCCGATGACGTTCACATCGGTATATTTGTGCATCGCGCGTAGTAACGTTGCCATGGGATTTGAGTGGTTAAACATGGTAGCCTTAGGGCAGCGTTTCTCCATCTCTTGACAGATGTTGATATAAGCGGGAATTGACCGTAGCGCCATCATCATCCCTGCGGGTCCACAAGTATCCCCGATAACTTGGGAAATGCCGTATTTCTCTGGGATGCGGATATCGGCGTTGTGGAAATACGAATTGTAAACATTCCGCGTGATTTCGGCACCACTCCCGCCAATCGAAGAGATAGCGAAATCTGCGCCGTCAACGGCATCAGCAAGGTCAATCGTTGAACGAATTTTGAATCTCGTTCCTGCAACTTCGGCTAAACGTCTACCCATTGCTGCCATTCTTTCAACTTTTTCGCTGTCGATGTCGTAGAGGACGAGTTCCGAATCGCCCAGATCTTGACTCAGCAGCAAATCTGGTATTGCACGGCGGAAATAGAGGCTTCCACCGCCGAGACACACGATCTTTTTAGCTGGCACAATAATGCCTCCGTGGTGATAATGAATTAGGATTGGGACTGATTCCTTGGCTTACCTAAAAAGGAAACGCAAAATGCAAAAAGCGTGAAACGTGAAAACCATTTGTTCATTCATTGCCGCAGTCGGGTTAGGAAGCCCCATCTACGGAACTCAAGCAAAGGCAGTGCAAAACACAAGGGGAATCCGAGCTTTTGTAGGGGTTGGGTTACCCAATCCTTACTACGGACGGGGAGACCCGCCCCTACGGTTTTTGTTGTACAATTTCTGAACATGAGCCGGTTACTCTTACGTGAGTCTGGTTTGAGCGGTTAGAAAAACGTCAATAGGATTTTGAACTAGCCCAGAATTCGTACGCATTTTATGACAGTTTCCAGAGGTTGTCAATACGAAGGATTCGGTTTTGATATTGAGTTTTGGCGGCTCCGGTTGTATAATTTACATAAGAGTCAACGGAAATTTAGCCGAGCGTATTTTCGCGGAGGGGACACACCAATGAAAAATCGAGTGAGCGCATTTTTGGCGGATCGACTGCCTCTCAAGAATGTGGCAGACCATATCAAAAAGCCGCTGCCGAAGCATATCAACTGGCTTTTCTCTCTGGGGAGTATGGCAGCCTTTCTGCTGATTCTTCAAGCGGTTACCGGGGCGTTTTTAGCGTTTTACTATTCGCCCTCACCTGACCACGCTTATAACGCCGTGAAGTACATCAGTGGGGAGGTGCTTTTCGGCGGCTTTGTGCGCGGCTTGCACCATTGGGGTGCTAGCGCGATGGTGATTGTCGTATTTTTACACCTGCTGCGCGTGGTGGCTTATGCCTCCTATAAACCGCCGAGGGAGATGACGTGGGTCACCGGGGTCTTGATGTTCTTGGTTGTGCTGGGGTTTGGCTTCACTGGCTACCTGCTGCCGTGGGATCAGAAGGCATATTGGGCGACGGTGGTCGGTGTTAAAATTGCTGGCACCGCCCCTGTCATCGGGGAGTTTGTCGGGAAGGTGCTCCGTGGTGGGGAGGAGATCGGTGCTGTTACGCTCACTCGGTTTTATGCGCTGCACACGATCTGGCTGCCGTGGCTCGCTTTTGGCTTGGTCGGCGCACATCTGTTTTTCGTGCGCTATTACGGTTCGGCGGGGACACCTAAAAATGCCCCCGAAGATATGCGGTCTGGCAAACCGTTTTATCCGGATCAGCTTTTTGAGGATGCGGTCGCGATCCTGATCTTATTCGTCATTCTCGCTGCGATGGCGATCTTTATTCCTGTGCCGCTCGAAGAACTTGCCGATCCGACCGATGCTAGTTATGATCCGCGCCCGGAGTGGTATTTCCTGTTTTTGTTTCAGTTGCTCAAGTATTTTGAGGGACCCCTTGAGGTGCTTGGCACTTTTGTCATTCCCACTGTTGGGTTTATAAGAAAGAGGAGCGGACTTCCCTGCTGAAACGTCCGGTCGCGCTTACGGTCACTTGTCTGTCTGTTGTGCTGATTGTGTTGCTCACGGTTCTTGGTGCGATTGCGCCTAGACTGGAGCTTGCTCCTGAACAACTTCCTGCGGCTGAGCAAACAGCGCCGAGTCAAAGTGAGGTTCAGGAGGAGAAGTCGGAGGAGGATGGGGCGGTTTTTGATTTTGGGTTGGATTAGGGGTTGGGTGAATCAGGATGGGAGGATAAACGAGATAAGAAAGGATACGTCCAAGAATCTCAAGAATCTTAAGATTCAGCAGATCTATATTCAGGCAGAGGAAAGAGAATGAGTAAGCCACTAAAAGGATTTATTACCTACGCGCATAAAAATACAGCAGCGAAGGAGGAACTAATAACACGCCTTGCTGTGATGCAGCAGCGAAATGAGCTCGTGACTTGGCACGATGCCGAAATGACCGGGGGCACCAAGTGGCGTGAAGATATTTTCAAACATCTTGCTGATTCGGATATACTTCTCTATCTCGTCTCTGCTGCGAGTCTGGCGTCTGAAAACTGTAATAAAGAATTGGCAGAGGCGTTAAACTTCAACATAAGGATTATCCCAATAATCCTTGAGGATTGTGATTGGCAAAATCATCAACTCAGCGATTTCCAAGCTCTTCCTGACAAAGACGATCCCATTAGCAAGTGGCAACCTGAGAGTAATGGTTGGCAAAATGTGGTAGACGGCATCCGAAAAACCATTGAAGAAATGCAAGCTCAGGTGGATTCGTCGTCCGAAACATCTGAAAAAGAACTACGTGCTGAATTGGCTTTCCAACAAGGTAACGTTTTCATGATGATCGGACAAATCAATATGGCGATAGAAGTCTACTCGCGCGCAATTGAACTCAACCCGAATAATCCCAATGCCTATAACAATCGCGGAGTGGCTTACAGTGCGAAAGGCGATTTTGAGCGTACCATTGAAGACTATACCAAAGCGATAGAGTTGAATCCCAATTATGCCGTAGCCTATAGCAATCGCGGTGGAGTTTACTACTTAAAAGAGGAGTATGAGTCTGCCATTGTAGATTTCACGAAAGCGACAGAGCTGAATCCCGATTATGCCGTAGCCCATAACAATCGCGGAGTTGCGTACTACTTAAAAGAGGAGTATGAGTCTGCCATCGCAGACTTTAGCAAAGCGATAGAGTTGAATCCCAATTATGCCATAGCCTATAACAATCGCGGTAGAGCTTACGAACCGGACTCGTCGAGTTCTAAGCACGCAGTAATTCGTGCCATCAAAGACTATAACCCGGCGATAGGACTGAATCCTGAGCTTGCCCCGGCCTATTACAATCGCGGTGCGGCGTGGTTACGTCTGAGAGAATGGGAAAGAGCCATATCAGACCTGACTGTTGCCAGAGACATGGGGATAAATATCATTACTGCGTTTTGTAGTGACTACGAAAGTGTTGAGGACTTTGAGGAGAGAAATGGCGTTCAACTACCAGAAGACATCGTCGCCATGCTAACACTACCGCAGGCATGAATGTTGAAAAACTGACAAAAGCAGTGGAAATCGAAACTATGGTGGATCTTAGAATTACTTAGACATTCTCAATGCACAGCCAACCCCCTAAATCCCCCTTATCAGGGGGACTTTGGAAACTTCGCGAAGGTCGGAGTTATTGGTAGATGTCTACTTATTTCCCTAATTCACTATAAAAACTTCTCAAGGGAGGTGCAATGATGACTAAAATTGTCGTCAATCCAGAAATTGAACTCGCCTCAGCGTAGAGCATGTGTTGGGGCTGCTCGCTAGCGGCATGTCTAAGGCAGAGATTATCGCAGACTATCCGGAGTTGAACGAGGAAAACATCCAAGCGGTGCGGACGTATGCTACGGGACGCACGTATCCTTCGCGGGCACTCCGCAATGGAGTGATAATCGATCTTCCAACCCGTGATAGGGCTTAATAATGCTTCCTCCTCTTGTCGCTGACATAAATATCGCGGTTTCCGTCATTCAGTTTTTGCGAGCGCAAGGGGTTGATGTGGTGGCTGGACGCGAAGAAAGCTGGAACAGATATGAAGACCGAGACCTCCTGCGTGAGGCGCATGTGAGGAACCGATTTGTGTTGACGCACGATTCCGATTTCGGGACGCTAGCAGTTCATGAGGAGCAAACCATTACCGGAATCATCCATTTGCGTCCGGGAAATCGTCCGTCCTCGGAGGTAATTGCTGACTTGCAAGTTCTCCTCAACGCAGAGATTGATTGGACACCCCCGTTGATTGTTGTCTGTGAATCGGGCAAACCATTTAGCTACAAGCGACTTTGCTCAAGCAGGGGATTGGAATTGTGTAGAGTGTGGAAATCGTCTGAATCAGGATTTTCCCCGATAGATCGGGACAGGCAGGATTGAAGGATATGCAGGATAAGAATGGAGACATCCAAAAACCCTGAGAATGCCAAAATTCGACAAATACAGATGTAGGCATAGGAAAGAGGATGGGCAAACCACAGCGATAGACTTAAATCCCAACTATGCCATGGACTATTACTATTGTGGTGAGACATGGTTGCACCTAGGAGAATGGGAAAAAGCCAGATTAGATCTGAGGGTCGCCAAAAGTATGGGAGTGGATATTATCGCCGTGTTTCATTACTTCTCCGAAAGTATTGAGGCTTATAAGCGGGCAAATCGTGTTAAATTGCCCGAAGACATCGCCTCTATGTTGACATCTTAGGTAATTACTATGCGAAAAAAAGAAGCACAAGAAGTGACTGACGAATTGGCGAGTGATTCGGAAATCGTCGAGGACTTAGAGTCGAAGCCGATGGTCAAAAATCCAATGGCACAACGCATTATTAAAGCTGTCGAGAAATCGTATGACGTGACAATGGAGGATGCGGAGGCTCTGCTTCAAGTGATTAAGGAAAATCGGAGACCTGTGCGATTGGATTCATCATTTGGGGCAGACAAACAAGGAAATCAATAATCAAGTAAACCAGTTGCTACCTGTCTCCCATTGGGGCTTTAGTTTGGGCTAGACATATTCTATTACACACATTGCGCTCCGCTGGAGCGCGGGAATCGGAGTGTCGCGGTTCTATAGACATGCCGCTCCTCTGGAGCGAAAGCCACCTAACGCTCCGCTGGAGCGCGGGAATCGGAGATGTCGCGGTTCTATAAATATATCGCTCCTCTGGAGCGAAAGCCACCTATTGTTCCTGTTGGGGCTATAGACGTTATTTCACCCCTTTGTATTTTGAATATCCTACCTTTTTGTTCTTTTTTCCCTCCTATGACCGATCTCATTGGTAAATCTTGGTGCATCCGTCAACCAATAGTACCCTAGGGCTATTTATGGTGGATTTTAGAATTAATGAGACACTCCAAACCGGTGCGGTGCCTAATCAGAGAAAACGGGAAAACGGGAAAACCAGAAAACGAGACACGTTTGGTAGGCACTGTTTCCAACAGTGCCGATGCGGTGCGGTTGGAAACC
>JAGWBT010000146.1:0-338 GCA_021295755.1 Candidatus Poribacteria bacterium | reverse complement strand
TTCGCGTTTCAGCGATCTCCCTGATAGCGTGGGCGTGTCTGTTGCGACCTGCACTTGCCCAACATACGGATCCGTTGGGGAACCCTGTCTTTGATAAGAGTGGGAAAGAGCTGTACACACTCCAAGCGCGCTTTGGTGTGTTGGGCGGGGACTCGCTCCTGCGCCGTGACTCGGAATTTCGCAGTAAGACGAGCAACCGGAACTTCTTTACTTTCAATATTCCGGGCGAGAATGTGCTTCATCAGTTGACTGTTGGTAATTTTCCGACCAAGTTTTCGAGTTTCACGCTCAACAAGGAGCTCTTTGATGCTGCGCGTTGGAATATAACGGTTCCGAAA
>JAGWBT010000145.1:1535-8502 GCA_021295755.1 Candidatus Poribacteria bacterium | reverse complement strand
CTGCCATACCACCTGTCCCAATAAAACCGAGTTTTACTTTCATAGTTTCTCCTCAAAGAAAGGAATCTGTGGCAGACAAATTTCTAGCACATATAAAATACAGAAGCTTGTTTTCATTTTGAACACAGTTTATCAAAAAACGCTCGTTGTATCAATCAGCAATTTCGCATTGTATCTTGCGTCGGGCTTGTTCAACGCTCAAGGTAAATTGGTTAAATATGTTCTATGACTGCTTTTCGTCTTCTGACTTTTTGGGCGTCTATATTATCCTTCATGTAACGTTACCGTTTCTAACCCCCGTCGTAGCCGTGGTTATCCTCTGCTCGATCTTGCGGCACATATCCCACCTTTCGACGAGCGTTCTCAATATCCACCCAGCGTAAATCGTTGTTTGACATACCGTAGAAAATCTCAAATCGTAAGTCATCATCGGCATTGATGCACCGTTCGATAATCTGGACAATGTCCCGCTGGCTGACGTAGATGTCCGCCCCCTGTGGTGGGCGGGGCCGGTCGCGCTCGACTTGACCGATACGGACGCAGATACATGACATCTCATGCTGATCCGCATAGGTACGTGCCAAAGACTCTGTCCAAACTTTGGTTGAACCGTATATGCCTCTCGGCTCTGCGGGTATGTCTGGTGTAATCATCTGAACATCGTCGGGTATGTTGGCGTGTCGCCGTTCCATCATCGCCTTGTACGGTTCGCTTTCACGATGCCCTTGGGACACCATAATACTGCTGGCGGCGACGATTCGCCGTACCCCAGCTTCCCGACACGCCTCAAACACGTTATAAGTCCCGATGATGTTGTTGTGCAGTAGGCTCTCCCAATTTCCACTGCCCGGATCGGCGGCAAGATGTGCAACGACCTCAATGCCTTCAACGGCCTGTCGGACCTGCTCAAAATCGGAAATGTCACAGAGCTGAAATTTATCGTCGGGAATCTCGAGGGTCCATGATTTAGGAACCCGCACAGACGACTCGCGTTTACAGTCGAGCGCGTAGGCATCGTATGTGTCCGGCTGTTCAAGCAGTCGCTTGTATGTCATGTAGCCGATCTGCCCAGTTGCACCTGTGACCAGCACTTTCTTTGGTGAACTCATTTGTTTGTCTTTCCTTGCTGAGATTCATCATGAATATCTGCTAGGTAAGTACGTTTCAGGGCATGAACGAGGTTTAATTGTGTCGAAGATTAACCGTTCTTAGCCCATCAGTTTTCCGAGAGAAACTCTGGACAGTTCGTATAAGGGATTCCAATAGATACCGAGCAGGAGGGTTGGAACAACAAAAACAAGGAGCAGGACAAGACTGCCGGGTGAGAAAGAGAGGGATTCGGTGTCATCGGAGGTTTCAAGGAACATCGCCTTGACAATTCGCACATAGTAGTAAAGTGCCACAACACTGTTGAGCAAGCCGATAATAGCTAGCCAATAGAGCTGCTCTTTGATGACAGCGGCAAAAAGGATCCACTTCCCTGCGAATCCGGCGAGGGGTGGCAGCCCGGTCAAGGAAAAGAGGAAGATTGCCATTGACACTGCGATGAGCGGCGCGCGGGACACCAGTCCACGGTATCCGTCAATTGTTTCGCTGCCGACTTCGTTCGCAATGAGAATGACCACAAAGAATGCTCCCAAGTTCATAAACAGATAAATAATGAGGTAGATGAGAATCGCTTGAAGTCCTTCACTTGTCAGCAAAACCCCTCCCATGAGCAGGAAACCGCCATGCGAGATACTTGAGTAAGCGAGGAGGCGTTTCACATTTTGCTGTGGGAGTGCAGCAAGATTGCCAACGGTCATGGTTAGGGCAGAGACCACTGCCAACATCAGTGACCAATCAACCGAAGCATCTGCCGATTTGAGGCCTGAATAGAATAGGCGAATAAATAGGGCGAACCCAGCCGACTTAGATGCAACAGATAGGAACGCTGTGATTGGAATCGGGGCACCTTCATAAACATCGGGAGACCACATGTGGAAAGGTACGGAAGCGATTTTGTACCCGACGCCCGCAAGGATAAACGTAATCGACAGCAGTACCGCCAGCGGATAGACATCCCCTTGGCTGAACATCTCCCCAAGCCGGCTGCTAATTAGCACGATATCTCCTGTACCGGTCAAACCAAACAGAAGAGAGATACCAAACAGCATTGTTCCTGATGATATCGCGCCAAAGGTGATGTATTTGAATGCTGCTTCGCTTGAACGGGGGCTATGCGTCAAGAATCCAGCGAGGATGTAGGAGGTCAAGCTGACAGTTTCGAGGGAGAGGTAGATCATCAGGAGATGGGTTGACGATGCCATCAGATACATACCCAACGTCACTGCAAGCAGAAGCGCATAGTATTCGCCCTTTGTCTCCGGATCGAGTTCAGCAGAACGGACCGAAAATAGAATCGTTGCAGCGGTAGCAACCGAGATGATGACTTTGAAGAACATCGCGAAACTATCGAGTCGGACCATGCCGAGGAACAGGGATCGGTCTTCCGATCCAATCACAATTGCTGTGATTACTGCTATTACAATTCCGACAAGCGACAGATAGGCAGCACCATCGCCACCTCTCTTTTTCGATGAGAGATCATACAAGATGACAATCACGGCAAAGACGATTAAAATAATCTCTGGTATAAAGTAAGGAATACTTGCAATGTTTGGCAATGAACTCTCCCTTTATTGTACAAGCGGCAATATGCTCACAGCTTCCCTAAACATATCAATGGCGATTGAGGGCCAAATGCCCAGTACAATCGTAAGGATGCCTAACGGGACCAATGTTGCGATTTCGCGCCCATTGATTTCGGTGATACTTTCGTATTTCGGATTCAACTCACCCAAAAAGACGCGCTGTAATGTCCAGAGGAAGTAAGCTGCACCAACAACAATACCTGCGGTTGACAGGATTGTCAGCATCTTGAATTTGCTGTATGCTCCCAGCAGAGACAACGCTTCCCCGACGAAACCGCTGAGTCCCGGTAAACCCAAGGATGCCATGAATGCCAGCGTTGTTATGCCGGTGTATATCGGCATTTTGCTGCCGAGTCCGCCGAAACCGCCGATTTCGCGGTGGTGTGCTCGGTCATAGACAACACCGACCAAGAGGAACAGCATCGCGCTAATCACACCGTGGTTGAACATCTGAAGGATAGCACCGGTTAATCCACTCTCGTTTCGTGCTGCAAGCCCTATCAAGACAAATCCCATGTGGCCAATACTGGAGTAGGCAACAAGTTTCTTGAAGTCGGTCTGCGCCAATGCACACAATGAACCGTAAACGATGTTGATAAATCCGAGGATTGCCAACGAGTTCCCCCACGTGCCTTTGCCGTTGCAGAAGAAGTCCATCCCTTCCGGTAACATTGCAAAGTTCACACGAACCAGTCCATAGGTTCCCATTTTCAAGAGGATGCCGGCAAGGATGACGCTGATCGCGGTCGGTGCTTCTACGTGAGCGTCGGGTAGCCATGTGTGGAAGGGAAAGATCGGCACTTTGACCGCGAAGCCGATGAAGAAACCGAGAAACGCCCATATCTGGAATGTGGGATCTGCAAGCGCGTGGCCTGGGGTTTTCGCGCGTTCAATCAACGTTGGAATATCAAAGGTGAGAGGCATATCGGGAGTACCGCTCTTGAGATAAACGGCAATCATGGCGATAAGCATCAGCACACTACCGAACAGGGTATACAGGAAAAACTTAATCGCTGCATACTCGCGCCTCTCTCCGCCCCATATCCCGATTAGGAAGTACATCGGGAGCAATGTGAGCTCAAAGAAGACATAGAATAGGAACATATCCAGAGCGCAGAAGAAACCGATCATCCCTGTTTCTAAGAGCAGAAACAGGGCAAGGTACGCTTTGATTCCTTTGTCGATTTTCCACGATGCGAGAACGCATATCGGGCCCAATAGTGCTGTCAAAAGCACCAATGTAACGCTTAATCCATCGATCCCGACGTGGTAGCGGATATTGAACGCCTTAATCCACATCACGTCTTCTTCATACTGATGCCCCGACATGGATCGGTCATAATCTATAAAAAGAAACACTGCAATCAGCAGCGGGATCAGCGTGACAATAAACGTCACACGCTTAGCGAGCTCCTCCTGTTCTCGCCGAATAGCAAACAGAACCACAAGCATCCCTAGCAAAGGGACAAAAATCATCAACGATAACATCCAGTGAAATCCTCCTCGTTAAAAGCGTCTATAGGTAGCACAGGTTTGAAACTTACTCCTACTATTTACAGCGTGATGCGCTAAATTTTTCATGTTTTACGTCAAAGCTGATTTGTTCTTTGAAGATAGTTTAATATCCCTTCGGAAAGGGCTGTTTTATCAAGTCGATCAAAAACAGCTATAGCGTTACGCGCAAGATTCAATATTGATTGTCCATCTTCCAAATTAAAGTAGATGGCAAGTTCATAGTCAGCCTCTCGCCGATGTCTGTTGAGCGTTCTCAGGATTGTGCTGAAATCTCTGGCATCCGGTATTCCAGCGTTAAAGAATGCCATTTGAATCTTAGCATGTCCCCGATCCCTGTAATCGGGAAAGGACTCATTATCCCGCCACCATGACAAGACGTGGTGATATACGGCATAGTAGGATCGACCCACTACAGTGCGAATATCTGCTTCGGTTGGGACATCTCTTGCCATGAGCCGTGTCGCTGTATCTAGGAAATCAAGATGATTCATTCGATGAACCTGTGAAAGGGGATGAGATAGAAAGCCCCCGGCACATCTCTTATGGCTTTGATGAATCGATCTTGAGCCTCAAGAGTTTCGTTGATTGTCATGTTTGACTTAATCACGAAAGCAATCTCCGCCTCCTCCGGTTCGTCATCACAATAAGGTGGATAGAAATCAATCTCTATCGTCTTCGCTGTTGGGAAAAACTTCTGTGCGTAATGGTAACCGGCAGCAACTGCCTCATACAGATTATGCGTTTTGCAGAATTTTTGTAACGCCGGATCATCAATCGGCGGAAGTGGAAATGCCATGATTTTCACCTCACTTTTGGATAGAAGACACCCTAGATAGGACTTACGCGTTTCAGCGCGGGGAAACCAGATGCCCCGCCTACAGTTGACTGCGTAAGTGCTACTAGAATAAAGCACGGAAAATCAGAATTAACAGCACAACACCGCCCAAAACGGCTAGCAGATAATTTTGGATCATGCCCGTTTGAACCCGCCTAATCCTGCCACCGACTAACCAAGTAATTCGGGCGACCAAATTGACCAGTCCATCGACAAAGGTGTTATCAAACCACCCTGCGACTCGTGCGCACCCTGCCTGCACAGCGACACCGACCCCATTGACAATTCCATCAATGAAACGCAGATCAAAAAATCCAAGGACTTTTGAACCGGCGACGGTAAGTGCGACGAGCACACCGTCGTAAAATTCATCAAAATAGTATTTATTCCAGAGCAGCGTGTAGATTGGGCGTAGTCTCGCTGCAACAGCTTCGGCGGAAAACTTCTGCCAGTAATAGAAAAGCGCAGATAACCCGATACCGATAATGACGATGACAAATGATAGCGGCACGACGATGTTATGCGCCTTATCGTGATCTGGGTCATGATGTCCTGCTGCATCGTCGTGATGCGCATCTTCTGCAGCGTGCGCATCAGAGAGCCCCAACTGCGCGTGTAGGGCGCTTCCATTTGGATTTTGCATCGCATGCTTTGGCGCATGGATGTGGGGTTGCTCTGGCTGTTTCACATATTTCTCAAACGACCATTTGTTGACAATCGGAAAACTGAGAACGGCTAAAATAATCAATGGGATTGCCATCTTCAAGGGCGATTCGTGTGCACCATCGTGCATTTCTTGATTGCGGGGTTCCCCGGTAAACGTCATAAAGATGAGGCGGAACATATAAAATGCCGTGATGACAGCTGCGAGTGCGGCCATGCCAAACAGAATATAGTGATGAACCGAATCCCAAGAGATTGCCCGGTAGAGAACTTCGACGAGGACTGCATCTTTACTCCAGAAGCCTGAGAAGATATACGGCACACCGGCGATTGACAGCGTTGCAATCAACATTGTTAAAAAGGTGATGGGCATCTTATGGCGTAGCCCGCCCATGTGGCGCATATCCTGCGCGGGGTCAATGCCGAAGCTATCGAATGAGGCTGCGTGTGCGTCTGTATGTCCATGGTCGTCGTCGTGTGCGTGATCGTGGTCATGATCGTGCGCATGGTGGGCGGCATGGAAGGCGTGGATGACGCTGCCGGATCCGAGGAACAGTAGAGCTTTGAAAAAGGCGTGTGTTGTGAGGTGGAAAAGCCCTGCGATATAACTTCCTGCTCCAATTGCCAACATCATATAACCCAATTGACTGATAGTCGAATAGGCAAGGACTCGCTTGATGTCGAATCGAACGAGGGCAATCGTTGCTGCGACTAACGCCGTGATGCCTCCAACATACGCAATGACCAGTGAGGAATCAGCAGTCAGGATTGGGAACATTCGGGCGGTAAGATAAACCCCTGCGGCGACCATCGTTGCAGCGTGAATCAAAGCACTGACAGGCGTGGGGCCTTCCATCGCATCGGGAAGCCATGTGTGCAGCGGGATTTGTGCCGATTTGCCAACTGCCCCGCAGAATATTAGCACCCCGGCTATCGACAACCAAGTCATATCACCGGCGGTCAGGTTACTGGCAAGTGCAAAGATACCTTCATCACCGTAGAGCGATAACGTGCGAAACTTGGTGAAAAGCATCATCATGCCGATGAACATCCCGACATCCCCGACGCGGGTTGTCATAAACGCTTTTTTGCACGCATTCGCTGGAGCATCTTGTTCAAACCAGAATCCGATCAGTAGATAAGAACAAACACCAACAAGTTCCCAACCGATATAGATACCGAGCAGGTTGTCAGAAACAACCAAGAAGAGCATCGAGAAAGAGAACAACGACAGGAAGGCAAAGAAGCGAGGGTAGCGGGG
>JAGWBT010000145.1:0-1417 GCA_021295755.1 Candidatus Poribacteria bacterium | reverse complement strand
ATCTCTGCGCCATCGTGCGAAAATTTACCCGGATCATTGATAACGTTTGTAAACAGGAGGACGGAGCAGATGAATGCCACAATCATTGCTGCGGTTGAAACCAGATCTTGGCGGCGATAATTGCGCCCGGTCAGCGATAATAGGCCGAAAAACGCAAACGCCGCAAGGGGTGCAAGCAAAATGATGCTAATAAGAGGTACAACAGGCATATAAAAAATCTCCTAATGGAGTTGCTTACTCTATTTCTGAAATAATATGATTGGGGTCACGGGGTCTTAATTTTTCTGTGGTACAATCTACAAGGAGATCCAGTTCTTCGAGGACAATTGCTCCGATGAGTGCCGAATCTCGGTTGGACTCAAGCGAACTTGTATTTCATCAACTTCACGCACGCCTAATTCCGTTGCCACATGTTCGGGGATTACCAATCGTACTGCTCCTGTATCCACTACACCCCGAATTTCGGTTTGACGCACCTGATTGGGGGCGAGAAGGCCACGATGTACAAGTGCAGTATCAACACTATTTGCTAACTTGAGTTCCACGGCGAAAGGCCCCATTCTGTCATCTCCTAAGCAATTGGGCACCGTAAACTATCCCTTCAAAGTATCGGTTTCGTCGGGACTGATGGTGCTGAACTCTCTGTAGATTGCCAGAATAATGGCTAAAAAGACGGCGGCTTCTGCGGCGGCAAGGACGATTCCAAAAAGCGCGATGATCTGACCGCTGATGTCATCAGGGGGCGTCACATAACGGGAGAAGGCAGCAAAATTGAGGTTACAGGAATTGAGGATCAATTCGATCCCCATCAGGATGCTGATAGCGTTTCTGCGCGTCAAAACGCAAAAGATTCCAAGACAGAATAGTATAATGCTGATAACAAGGTAGCTCTGTAAACTCATTCGTCCCTGACCTCCTTACGAGAAATAAGCGCCGCACCAATCAAGGCGACCAACAGCAGAATCGACGCGATCTCAAATGGCAGCAAAAACTCCTCTTTCATAATCATCTCGCCAATCTTCTTTGTTGTCGGTTCCTGCGATGCCCCTGCGTCCACATTTTCCCATTGGGGTGTGTTTGTAATGACACTCAGAAGCAACCCAAAGAGAATCAGCGATACGATTCCTCCCCAGAACATCTGTCCACGTTGAAGTTTTAGTTTCAAGTCCAAGCTGCCGCTTGTCATCATAACGCCAAATAGGATTAGCACCAAAATACCGCCAACATAGACTATCACTTGGGTGGCAGCAAGGAAATCAGCTTGTAAGAAAACATAAAGTCCTGCAATGCTGAAGAGGGTAACCATCAATGCGAAGGCAGCGTAGACGATATTTTTTATCGTTACAACGATCACTGCCGATCCAATGGTCAGCAAGGCGAAAAGGTAGAAAACCAATTGTTGAGGATTCAATTCCAT
>JAGWBT010000144.1:593-15517 GCA_021295755.1 Candidatus Poribacteria bacterium | reverse complement strand
CGAATCTGAGTGACATGCTGCAACAATTTTTCCGGAGCGACTAAGGTATCTGTGATATAAATCTCCAGCGAGGCGGGGAATGGGTTACTATCTGCAAAGCCCTCTGTGAGGATCTTTCCAAATTCACCAAACATCTCCTCACCCCGTTCAAGGGCTTCCTCTTTAGAAATATAAGTCACGGTTGCAGCCCAATCGATCTTCTCAAGTTGGCTACGAAATTCCCGCCCTTGGGACTCACCGACCCTGTCTTTAAGGAAGACAATCATTGCTGGTCTGTCTTTAAGACCTTCAATTTGCTCGCGTAGATAGTTGCTAATTAGGATTAACGCGCTCCCGATTATGACTGTCAGGGTGATAATTACAATACTTAGGAAACTAACAAAACCGCCGTGTCGAATATTGGAAAATGATTCTTCAAATAAGTACCACATAGATAGATGTCAAAAATAGATAGATGTCAAGAGTAATAGGTAAAATGTAAAGACTCATGTTAAAAGAAAGTGCAACACACAAAAAGCGTAAAACGTGATGCGTAAAACGTGAAAACCCTTTGTTCATTGGTTCATTACTAAACGAGTGAACTCATAAATTCAATCGGTTTCAGTTGCACCATTTCTTTACATGAGCCAATGTAAAAACTGTACCAAACTGCACCAGTTTATAAGGAACTCATAATATTCTTAATGATATCATCGGTCTGGATGCCCTCTCCCTCACCTTCAAAGTTCAAAATGATACGATGGCGTAAGGCTGGCAGTGCAACCGATTGTACGTCTTCAAAAGCAACATTGTAACGCCCATCAAGCAGCGCCTTGATCTTCGCTGTTAACGTAATCGCCTGCATCCCACGAATACTCGCACCCAATTCAACATACTGCCTCGTCATCTCTGGGCTGTCGGGGTTATCCGGATGCGTAGCGCGGATAAGCTGAATGATATAGCGTTCCACATGTTCAGCGATCAGCACGCCCCGGACGAGTTGACGCATTGACTGAATCGTCTCTGCATCACTAATCTTCCCAATAGAGGTCTCCACCTCGGCTGTTGTTCGTCGCAGGATCTCACCAAGCTGAGCTTCGTCTGGAAAATTAATCTGGAGCTTGAACAGAAACCGATCCAGTTGTGCCTCTGGTAAACGGTACGTTCCGTCCATCTCAATAGGATTCTGAGTCGCAAGCACACAGAACGGCTCTTCCAGTTTATAACTGGTCCGTGCGACGCTCACAGTACGTTCCTGCATCGCCTCCAGCAGCGCAGATTGCGTACGGGGTGTCGCCCGGTTAATCTCGTCTGCAAGGATAATCTGTGCGAAAATAGGTCCCTGCTGAAATTCAAACTGCTTCCGCCCTTGGTTATCTTCGACGAGGAGCATTGTCCCTGTGATATCCGATGGCATCATGTCCGGCGTAAACTGGATTCGGTTGAACGACAAACTGAGTGCCTCGCTCAGGGTATAAATCAACTGTGTTTTGCCTAAGCCGGGGACACCTTCAAGGAGCGCATGCCCATTGGCAAAGAGACAGAGTAGCACGCCTTCAATTACCTCATCTTGTCCAACGATGCGCTTGTGAATCTCTGCCTCCACTCGTTTGAAGTTTTCCTTAAACTGCTGTACTTGAGCTTCTAGAGGCATGGTCGAGACCTAGTATATTAAGTTAATTAGTTCATTGGTTCATTGGTTCATTAGTTCACTGAAACAATTCTCCCTGTCCATTGCGCTCCGCTGGAGCAAGGAGTAAGGTAATTCAACTTGAAAAATGATGGATTTTCAATGCCTAGGGCGTGTTGACATTTTGCTGTTGCTAATTCGGCAAACGCTATAATCATCGGGCAATCTGCCAAATGTAGCGCAAACTGTTAGTTTACGGGCTGGATCACAATCTAACAGATTGTGGTACAAAAGACCACTTACCAACGCGGCGGCGTTTCAATGAACTGATTATAATAACGCTCAACATTAGCATTGGTTGCATCACCCTCGTGGATGAGAATCCGAAACCGTTGTGTCAAACTTTCACCACGGGAGAGTTGGTATCGGTCTAGCAAGGTGAAGTTCGTTAGAAACGTACCGTAGTTTCGCGTAAAGAACGCTGAAGGCGGATTCGATGGGTGGTTCATCAGTGTCACACCGACTGTTTGACTGGCAACAACTCCGCTGTAGTCTGTCCAATCGGCGGACTGTCCCATCGCCTCTTCCTCGTTGCGTTGACCGTTGGCGTTGAGGATTGTTCCTCCATCTTCCACGTCCATTGTATCGGCAACACGCACACCGAGAAATGCGTGGTTATCTTGTGCAAACGTCAGATCCGTTTGGCTGGCAATCAGTGTACTTGTCAAGTCAATGATATGAGCTCCCTCGCCGGGAATCACTGTGAAGTTGCGCTCCTCCTCCAACAGACGCACATCTGCTTTCGTTATCCAGCCGTTATGCGTCATGACATGAATGCCGCTCTCATCAATCTCATGCTGGCTCTGTTCCAACACAATGTCACCGAGGTTTGATCGGGTTGGATTGTTGTCGTGGAAGAAGTTAATTCCATTCACATCTGCATGGCCGATAAAAATCGACTTGTGATGATTATAACGATAGGCACAGGTAGATGTGACTTCGCGTCCGCTCGGAGAGTAAACAGGGTAGAAATCGGGACGCGATTTGTACATATCGCCGTATTGGGTATAGCCCCTATTATAGGCGAGGAAAAATGTTTTTCCGCTATAGAATTTGAAGCGCAGTTCTTCTTCGATAATTCTTGGAACAACAGTCATTGGATAGCTCGCGGTAGTATACAGGTAACAATCCCGATGAAACTCAGTCAAAAGAAAATGCAAAATACTAAGAGCGTGAAACGTGATGCGTAAAACGTGAAAAATGAACTATAGTGGACCTTAGAATTAATGAGACACTCCAAACCGGTGCGGGTGAAAACCGTACCTACCGGGGGACGAAAGTGTCTATTTATTTTTTGAATTCACCATGATTATACATTACAGATGGGCACTTAACCCCCCTACCCCCCCTTATCAGGGGGGAATTAACTGATTTATAGATTTCACCATAAATCAGTTTCTGTTGCACAATTTCTTAACATGAACCCCCGATGAAATCTGTGTACGGCTACAATCTATTCGACATAACTCATTGACGAGGTTTTCTCTCCGACACGGATGGTGCGATTGCTCGGCTTAACGGAGTCGCTGCCGAAGAGCGCTTCAATTTCCGACACCGTTTGAGACGGATATGAAATATTGTAGCGTGCGCTGCACTGTGCAATGACCTCACCATATTTGGGAGTAAGCAGCCGTAGGATGAGATCGTGGTCGCCCTTCGCACGCACGCAGATATTCCGCAGTGTATCGAGCTTCTGTTGATTAGCGGCATCGCTTTCAGGGATCGTGACTTCCACCGCTGATGTCAATCGCTCGACCACCGCATCAATGGGCAAAATCTCTTCTGCCAGAATCTGATGGGTGTCCTCTTCTATTTCGTCATCGCCCCCGCCATTTCTCCGCCGATTTTCGCCAACGTTACCCCGAATCCATACCACCGCGTCTTCTTCTATAGCCTCACGCGAAGCCTTGTAGGCTTCCGGGAAAACAACAACATCCGTAGTCCCCTCCAAGTCCTCAACAACGAGAATTGCCATCGGATCGCCCTTCTTCGTCTTCGTGAGACGGAGGGATACAATCTGACCGGCGGCATATACCTCTGTCCCGTTTGGAGGTTCCCCAAGCGTTTGGGAAGTAACCGTAGTATAGTATTTCATAATATCGTCATACTGCTCTAGTGGGTGTCCAGACAGATAGAAGCCGAGTTGTTCTTTCTCATTCCTCAGTATATCGGCATGTGACCATTCTGGTGCATCAGCCAACTCTACTTGTGTTATCGGCATCTCTTCAACCGCCCCGAAAAGTCCCATTTGCCCCTTCTCCCTGTCTTGCTGGGCACTCTGAGCCACTTTCATAGTCTGCTCAAGACTTGCGAGTTGTTGCGCCCGATGTCCATCAAGTGCGTCAAATGCTCCCGCCATAATCAGACTCTCAATCGCCCGTTTGTTGACCACTTTTGTATCGACCCGTTCGCAAAAGTCTTGGAGCGATTTGAACGAACCGCCCTGCTCCCGCGCTTCGACAATCGCCTCAAGCGCGATTTCGCTGACATTTTTGACCGCAGCAAGTCCGAAGCGGATGTCGTCGCCAACGACGGTAAAATCTTTGCTACTGCTGCTAATGTCCGGCGGCAGGACTTGGATTGGCGTTTCGAGGTATTCGGACAGTTGGCTACATTCAGCGATATATTTTCGGATCTTGTCGCTGTCAGCCGATTCGCCGGTCATCATCGACGCCATGAATTCACGGGGGTAGTGCGTCTTGAGATAAGCGGTTTGATAGGAGAGAATTGCATAAGCAACGGTGTGGGATCGGTTAAAGGCATATCGACCGAAGGGTTCGAGGTAATCGAAAACTTTTTCAGCTTCCTCCGTCGATGAACTTTTCACGCTGCATCTTGAGGACATCCATCTTCTTCTTGCCCATCGCATCGCGGAGGACATCTGCCTCACCCAGCGTAAAGTTAGCCATATCCCGCGCGATCTGCATCACCTGTTCCTGATAGATACACACACCGTAGGTATTTTTCAGTGCGTCTTCAAGGGTCGGGTGGAGATATTCTACCTTTTCCACCTTCAGTTTTCTACGAATGAAGCTGTCCATCATACCGCTGTCAAGTGGTCCGGGGCGGTAGAGCGCAGGAATGGGTATGAAGTCCTCAAAGTTGTTCGGCTTAATCTGCATGATAACGCGGCGCATCCCCGGCGAGGTTTCCAACTGAAAGAGGCCTCCGACGAGGCCGTGACTGATGAGTCCATACGTCTTTTCGTCATCGAATGGGATTTCCTCAAGCGAGAGTTCGACACCGTGATTCGTCTTGATCCGTGCAAGGCAGTCATAGACCTCGCTCAAGGTTCGCAGTCCGAGGAAGTCGAATTTGACCATACCGACATCTTCAAGCATCTTGAGATCGAATTGTGTTGCGATGCGGTCATGCTTATCCTTAAAGAGGGGAACATAATCGGTCAGCGGACCGTTCGACAGTACCACCCCGCATGCATGGATCGAGACGTGCCGCTTCATGCCCTCAATTGATTTGGCGATGTCCATCATCTCGGGAGGTTCTGATGCTTCGGCGACCTCACGAAGTTGGGGGACATCTTCTAGTGCCTCGTCAAGCGTCACACCGGGAATGGTAGGAACGAGTTGCGTTACTCGCCGAACATCCTGCACCGGCACATCGAGCGCCCTGCCGACATCGGCGACAGCGGCTTTCGCACCAAACGTGCTGAATGTTGCCACCTGTCCGACACACTCCGCTCCATACTTTTCGGTCAGGTAATCAATGACAATTTTGCGATGTTCATCTCCAAAGTCGATGTCAATATCGGGCATACTGATCCGATCTAGGTTCAGGAACCGCTCGAACATACAGTCATATTTCATCGGTTCAAACGTCGTAACGCCAAGCGCGAAAAGCGCTAAACTTCCACCCGCCGAACCGCGGGCGTTGAGCGGGAACCCACGTTCACGGGCGAAATTGACATAATCCCACACAATCAGCAGATAGCCGGCATAACCCGTTTTTTGGATAATATCCAGTTCATACTCAAGCCGCTTTTTCATCTCGGTCGAAAGCTCACCATATTTTTTACGGAGTGCGTCATAGCATAGTGTGCTGAGGTATGAGTCCGCCGTATAACCTTCAGGGACTTGGTATTTCGGCATGATGTGCTCGCCGTAATCGAGTTGTAGTTGGCAGCGGTTGGCGATCTCAAGCGTATTGGTAATTGCCTCAGGGGGAAACTCCGCTAAGACTTTGTGCATCTCATCATTATTCTTGAAGTAAAACTGATTCAGGAACCTCATGCGGTCTTCTTCCTTCACCGCACGTTTCATTTGAATACATAGCAGCACATCGTGCATCGTGTGGTCGGTACTATTAAGATAATGGCAATCATTTGTTCCGACAATCGGCAAATTATGTTCGTTGGCAAGTTCAACCATCACAGGGTAGGCACGCGCTTCTTCGGGGATGCCGTGATTCTGAACTTCAACGTACAGGTTATCTTTACCCATGATGTCCTGAAGCATCTGGAAGTTTTTTACCGCTCCTTCGCGCTGATCGGCGGCAAGCAGCGCAGGAACATAGCCTTGAATACACCCTGTCAAGGCAATAATCCCTTCGCGGTGTTCGCGCAAAATTTCCATATCAATGCGGGGTCTGGAATAGAAACCTTCGAGGTAGGCGATTGACCCGAGCTTCATGAGGTTTTTATATCCGGTCGCATCTTCCGCCAGCAGTGTCAGATGGTAAGGGCTGCCTTGATTCTTGCCGCGCCCATGGCGGCTGCCGGGGGCAACGTACGCCTCACAGCCAACAATTGGATTGACGCCTTTGTCCTTTGCTTTTGTGTAAAACTCCCATGCACCGAACATGTTGCCGTGGTCTGTTAGCGCGACAGCGGGCGCACTGTTTTCGTAAGCCCATTCAATCATGTCAGGGATTCGACAAGCACCGTCAAGTAGACTATATTCGCTATGGTTGTGTAGATGAACAAATGCAGATTTTGCCATATCGCGTATCCTTCCAATGAGCAATTGAACAGTTGAGTTATCAAAAAATCAAGGCGTCTGTCTATGTAGATATGCTTCGCAATAGTTTGCCGGTAAGCATTCAATGGTCATGATCGTGGTCATGATCAGCGTGCTGATGGTCTCCGTGCTGATGGCCATCGTAGTGATGCACGTCATGATGACTGTGAGTTACATCGCGGGTCAAGAAGAAAACAGCTAGCAAACCAACCATGAAAGCCATTGCCCCGGTAACCGTATCAAGAGCAAATATTCTTTCTCTCATCGGACGCGCTTCGTGGGAATGTTTTTCTTCGGAATGATCATGTTCCTCTTCGGAATGCGGAGCGTGGGCATGAGATGCGTGACCGCCATGAAAACTCTCGATTACCACATTCAGCAGCGTACCGGCGGCAAAGGCTGTCAGGTAGTCGATAAATTGACCGAATCCGCCGGTCAAAATTCGTTCCCCGATGACCGCACCAATGACTGGCGCGATTGAGAGCGGGAGAAGCCGTCCAACGGTTGCGATAAATGCGAGTCGTAAACTAAGATATAGACGGGACCCGAAGGGCAGGCGGCGTCCGATTGTCGCGATGAGCGTGTTGTCGCTGAGAAATACCAGCGTCAACACGAAAGCGATTGGCAGATGATGGACTAAAATCACAATGGCAAGCCCGATACCAAGTTCTTCGTTTTTGCTTGCAATAGCGAGGTTAAATCCGTCGGTTAGTGCGTGAATAGATAGCCCAATGACTGTCAAATCCGCGACCCATCGGTGATTCTGTATCGGGAATCGAGGATTGTGATGGCTAATCCGCTCAATCAGAAAGATTGGGACAAAACCGGCTGCCATGATAAGGAGACTGACCCAGCCAAGATCTTCATAAAGGTGGGGTATGAGGTAAAAACCGATTAAGCCCACAACGGTACTGGCAGTGAAACCCGTGAGTATTGCGAAAATGACAGGATCTGAACGTAGCGTATAAAAGGCGATGACAGCACCGATGAAGACCGAGAGCACAGCTATAACTAGACAGATAATAAGCATAGAATCTTAGGGCTAGCACCCCACTCCTTAATGGGGCAGGAAAATTCGTTTCTTTGTATGTAAGGGTAGTTTACTTTATTGTAACCCAGCTACTATGTTTTTGTCACTGAAAATCCGAATCCAATATGTTCAGTAACCCATTTCAAAACAAAAATTTTAGACTGTCAGGGCTTGCACGTTACACATCATTTTTCACAGGCTTTTGTCGTCTGCGTTGAGACACACTCTTTTCGAGTGTGTCCTTGGTCACCACTTCGTACAAGATCGCATATTTCCCTTCACTTTTGCGAAGAATGCGACCCAACCGTTGCGTATATTCTCGCGTACTCCCGCTGCCGCCGAGGATTATACCGATGTTTGCCTCCGGAACATTGATTCCTTCGTTAAGCACTTTTGACGTAACGATGGCGGGATATTCGCCGGCGTTAAAGCGTTCCAGAATCCGTTTGCGTTCTTTGGTTTTGGTCTGATGCGTAATTGTCGGCAGCAGGTGGCGCGTGGAGATGTGATAGGCGAAACGGTTGCTCCCGGTGAAAATCAAGACTCGATCTTTGCGATGTTGTTTCAGTAGGGATTCGAGCAGCACCAACTTGGCTTCGGCTTCAAGTGCAATGGCTTTGGATCTGTTCAATGCAAGCATCGCCCGCCGTGCCTTCTTTTCTCGTGTGCTCAGTCGGACAAATTTGCCCCAGCCCCCGCCAAACAGTTGGATATTTCGATCGCGTAGAAAACCGAGGTAGATTGCGCGTTCCCGTGTATATTCCTCCCGCTCCTCCTCAGTCAATTCGACGTAGAGCCGAACGGTTTCATATTCTGATAGATACTCGCCTTTGAGCTCGTCAATCGACTTTCGATAGACCACGCCACCGATCAGTTGACGGAGTTTCCCCTCCATTCGGTCTGCCCGTTCATAGGTTGCCGTCAAGCCGAGTCGCCTCGAAGCGATACTGAGTTCTGGAATGTGGCTGTAGCTCGGAGAAGGGAGGTGATGTACTTCGTCAAAAATAAGGAATCCGAAGCGATTGCCGTATTCGTTGCTGTAGCGATACGCGCTGTCATAAGTCGTGACGGTAATCTCTTGGAGTTCGTGGTATCCACCGCCCAAGATACCAATTTCGAGGTCGAAGGCGTTGGTCAGCAGGTCGTACCATTGGTTGAGCAGATCAATTGTCGGCACAACGACCAGTGTGCTGCGTCCCACATGTTCAATGGCTTTGAGGGCAAGAAGCGTTTTGCCTGCGCCCGTCGGTAAAACAACTGTACCGAGGCAACCTGCATCGATCCACGCCTGCAACCCTTCCCGTTGATAGTTGTGGAGATCGAAATCCAGCTTGAGCGTTGGCTTGATGGTTCTGTATTTCGGAACGGTCGTTGTGTACTGGACCCCATTTTCGCGCAACTGCTCGACAGCGATTGGGTAGTGCAACGCAAGGGCACGCCATTTCTCGACCCGCGTATCCCATTGAAAGTGCGGGGGCGGTGTCTCTGCGTTTTCAGCGATAACCGTGCCGCCGTCGTAGCGGAAATAAACTTTCTTTTCTTCGCTCATAACTCGTCGGATTTATCTCCAGATATATCTTCGGGAACCGTATCGCTCAATCATCGGTATCACCCATCGGGATTCGCATCTTCTGTTTCACTAAAGACTTCCATCCCAGCAGATCCATCGGCAACTTGCCGAATTTGTGTCTCGAAGCCGGGGGGCGATAGTGCCCATGTAATCCAGAGCGGCGTGTCGCCGGTGTTGACAAAGCGGTGTTCGACCTTCGGTGGCAGATAAATCACCGTTCCCGGTTTCAGGTCTGCCACCTCGTCAGCGACATATCCTACACCTTCCCCACCAAATACAAAGATGATTTCCTCCGCGTCGGCGTGCGAATGCCACGGGATTTCGCTGTGGGGATCAATCTCCTCTAACCCCATCGAAAAATGCTCTGTATCCGCTGTCTTGGGTTCAATACAGGTGTAGAGTGTGCGGGGTGCTTCGCCTTCAATCCGAACGACTTCTGCATCTTCTTTGTGGAAAAAGTATCCCATCGTATTCTCCTTTTTAACCTTTGGTGTGAGTTGATAAAGTTGTCGTTTCCCTCATTGTTCAAGCATTCATTCGTTCATCGGTTCAAGAGTACATTAACAGTCTGTAGGTCGAGTTTTCATGCCCGACATCTATCAGAAATAACCAAATTTACGACACACATGTCGCCCCGCTGGGGCTTGGGTGAATTGTTTTACCGATGTGCTATACACATATCGCCCCGCTGGGCTTTGTAGATCGGGCAAGATGCCCGACCTACAGGGACGGCGTTGGGTTTCACTTCGTTCAACCCAACCTACGGATTATCACGCACAGTGTTGATGTTTCCCGTTTTACGTTTCACGCATTATGTTTTTTGTGGTTTTTTCTTCGCTGCGGGGAACAAGATATTATTCAGGATCAGCCGATAGCCCGGCGAATGTTTATGGAGATCTAGGTTGGTCGGGACCCTGCCCTCCCCAACGAGGTGCCGATAATCCTCCGGATCGTGTCCGCCGAGAAATGTGAAGGTTCCCTTCCCCAACTTGCCGTGGATGTATTTAGCGTAGCGGGTCCCTTCGATGTCACCCATGATAGTGATAGTCTCACGGATAGTGTTCTCATTGAACGATGTGGTTTGTCCGAGGAATCCCCGCACACGATTGACATGATTTTGGGTGAGCATAGTGGGGATAGGATCATGTTTTGCGGCAAACTCAAACAGGATGAAATCCTCCAGACCTGAGAGCGGGTTGAGCTCTGGTCTAGGGTTATCAATATTTGAAAATTCGTACCGATTCGGATTGGGGTAAAGGACAAACCTTTCAAAAGCGAAGGTTTTACTGAAATCGAGCTTGGACTGATAGCCTGGATCCAGTGGGGTCCCGTCAAGTTCAGGGGCAACGATGTCCACACTTCCTCCGTTTGTAGAGAGTGCGATATCCAGCGTTTCTGGTGCGGAACACATGGCGAAAAGGAATCCACCTTTGACGATGTAATCCTGAATTAATTGAGTAATGTATGCCTTGTGCTTCGGCACGCTGTTAAATCCTGCATCCGCTGCAGCTCCCTCAAATAGGTGTTTGCGCTGCTGATACCAGACCTGTCCCTTATACGCGCTGTGGAATTTTCCGTGCTGTCCTGTAAAATCTTCGTGATGCAGATGTAGCCAATCGTACTGCCCCGTAAACAGTACACCGGCTTCGACCTCTTTATCCCAAATTGTATCGTAGGGGATCTCCGCGTATTCGAGGGCGATTTTTACGGCATCGTCCCACGGATCTCGGTAGGGCGAATCCTCCGATGGAGCGTATACGGCGATCTTGGGCGCTTTTTCCAGCAAGATCTCATCCATATTGCTGTTATCCATTTCTACTTGGATGGCACCGTACTCAGCATTTGAGATTGGCTGAAAACTGACCCCCATCACTTGCGCTTTCAGTTGTACATCCGGGGAATCATTCAGCAGAAAAGAGCCGCCGCGATAGTTTAATAACCATTTTGCATCATATTCGCGTGGAACTTCTAGCGTCCAGTAGGTCAATCCGTAAGCCTTCAGATGATTGACCTGTGTATTATCCATCGGCACAAGTAGCCACTGTGGGTAGACGCTGCTGGTTATCGCAAAAAAAAGGAGTAAGGACAGTGAGGGTAGTTTGTTTGTTGAGGTCATCGGTTTTCCTTTTGTTTGAAAACTATGATCCCTAGGGTCATTTATAGTGGATGTTAGAATTATGGTAGATTTTAGAATTACATAGACACTCCTAATGCACAGCCAACCCCCTAAATCCCCCAACCCCCTATCAGGGGGACTTTGGAAGCTTCGTGAAGGTCGAAGTTATTGGTAAATGTCCACTTATTTCTCTAATTCACCATAATTAGACAATCCACACCGGTGCGGTTGGAAACCGCACCTACCGGGGGACGAGAGTGTTTATTTATTTTTTGAATTCACCATAGTTTTCGGCTGTCAGTTCTCGGTTTTGGATAAGAAGCGAGTTCTTCCACTAAGTGAATACCTAACATCACAGAGAATCCGTCCCTCAATACCAGAAATCTATCCCTCCATTGCTTCAAAGCGTTGGTCCATCTGTTCAAATCGGTAATTGAAAAGTTGGACTAGCGCGTCAATACTATTGAACTTGGCTGGCGGCGTAATGGAGGATATTCTCGATCAATCTCTTGTTTCTTTCAACGGTGTACTGATTATCATTGCGGAGGCTGGTGATGATGTACAGGCCTTTGCCGTGCTTTCGCACACCCACAACGAGGTCTTGTCCGTCATTGGAAGTCGCTAATACTTGAAAGTCACTGTCCCAATCCGTCCAAGTGTCATCGATATACAGACGCCCGGCTTGGATCTCATTCGGTTCGGCAAACAGTTTTTGACCATGCTCTGTGACAGCAAAATCCTGAGTCGGCTTTCGTTCAACACCGTTCACATTTCCCGCCAACCAACCGATTTCAAACGGCTCTTCCCGATCCGCGTCCTGTCCGCTCACAATAACAATCCCGCCATTTTCGACGAACGCTTTGATCTTCTTCTCAGTTGTTTCGTTGAGCAGGTAGCCGCCATAAGCGATCTCCCGATGTCCGAGCCACAAAATATCCACTTCGTCTAAGTCGGGCAAGGCGGGATCTTGGGTTGCCTCGTACGCCATCGTTCTGTTCTCAACCTTGCGGACAGATCGGATGGCGTTGTATTCATAACTGACGGTGTTGGTTGGCACAGGAACGGGACTATCAGAGGGCATGGCTTCAGTATTTCCCGTCAAAGTCAATATCTTCAAGGCATCTTCCGGCGCACCCACCCATCGCTCACCTGCGAGAATCGCTCGGATAACCTCTCGGAATTCCATAGTTGTTCCATCGAATGTCCGCTCCATATAGGGACACAGATGAGTAAACACCCACCATCCTTTAGGATCTCTCGTGCGGTTTCTATACCACGTTCCATCAAAATATCCAAGCGCTTCGACAACATACGTCTGTTGATAAAAAACGATGAGGGGCATACCGACTTTGAGTAGATCGATCATCTTCTGCGGAGAACTTCCTCGGACATACCAACCGGTGGCAATGTTGAGCTTAATCTGGTCGAGTTTTTGTCCCTTGAGGTCCTCCTCGACCTCAATGATGGCGTTCATTCTCTTGGTATCGACGCTTTTAATTTTTCCAAACGCGATATTGGTGCTCCCCTCAATAATCTCTTGGATGGTAAACTCTCGATAAATAAATCCTTGAGTATCTGAAGAGAATAACAGGACAACGAAAACCACGCTTAAAATGGGTAGGAACCAGCGCATTCTATAAATTCCTTTCGTCCGTTGATATTTGTTATTATGGTGGATCTTAGGACTAATGAGACATTCCAAATCGGCGCAGTAAGGAAAATGAAACTACCGTTCTACCGTTTGGTAGGCGCTGTTTCTAACGGCGCCTATTCGGTGCGGTTGAAAACCGCACCTACCTGCCCCGATCAATCGGGATCGCTGCACAGAGGGGCGGAAGTGTCTATTTATAGTAAAGTTTAGAATTATTGATACACTTCTTGTCAGGGGGACTTCGGAAACTTCGATCGGGTCGGAGTTCTTGGTAAATGTCTCCTTATTTCTCGTGTTTACTATATTTTTAGAACTCACCATAGTTTGTTTCTTACCGCTTCCCCGTCGGTGTTTTTGAAGGTGGTGGCAGCCGTTTTTTGATTTGGTGAAAGCGCCGAGAATCTGTCTTCAGATTGGATTTTCGGGGTAGTCTAGCGATCTGGGCACGGACAGCGGCAATCCGCTCAGCAGTTAGTGGATGTGTCGAGAAAAGTTGTTGAAGTTTCGACGGTTTGCTTTTCTGGAGTTTGAGAAGTTTTTCAAAAAATGTCGCCATCCCTTCGGGGTCAACCCCAGCGTCATACATCTCTTGGACGGCGTATATATCTGCCTCTCTCTCAGCGTCCCGGCTGTACTTCATAAGAACTCCGTTCGTAGCCAAGTTAGCGACCATCTGTTTGATTTTACTTTGGTCTTCTCCCAGAGCCAATTGTGCCACAGCTGCCAGCCCAAGTTGTCGGGTCATCTGCTTCACACCGTGCTTACCGACCACATGTCCGATTTCATGTCCAATCACCCCCGCTAACTCGGATTCGTTTGCTGCGGCACGAATTAGCCCGATATTCACATAGAGGTACCCGCCCGGTACGGCAAACGCATTGACAACTTCGGTGTTCACAACCTTGAAGTGGTATGTGATGTTCTGCCGTTGGGAATGGTTTACGAGGTGTTGTCCGAGTTGGTCGATGTACGCTGTCACAACCGGATCCGAGTAAATCTTCAGCTCCTTTTCGATCTCGCGAGAGAACTGTTTTCCGAGTTGGACTTCCTGCGTATCAGTGAAGATGTTAATATCGCTGATTCTTCCGGCACAACCGAACAATCCGCTACCGGTCGCCACAAATAGTGTGACAAATAAGGTGAGTTGGGGTATTTGACGATTTTTTCGCACCTTAATTCGCCTTGTTAGGAAATAGATGATGATTACGGGGTTGTAGACTCTTGTACATGTTAGAAATATGAGAATGGTTTTGAAGGGGCAAGGGGTAACAAACCGTACAGGCCCCCAAACTCACGATTGGTGTAGATTTTATCACACAATCGTTCCTTAAAAAAACAGCACAGAAACCAAAAACATACTCAAGCCAATTTCTATCTATCTGGAAATGAAGGGTTTCGGTCAAAAAAGAAAGGAGAAGGAAGGGAGGCGGTACGGATATCAACGCAAGGTGTGGTCAAGTGGAGAGCAAAAAATTAAGGCGTGGGGATCTTCTTTGAGATTACGGAGAGGTAAGAGGTGCGCGGGCGATTGCTTTGAATCCCGATCGTAGCACCGGGGCTCAAGTGTAACTCCTAAATGAAGATTCGGCAGTTTGTCTTACAGGTCATCATCGTCTACAGGCTCGAACAGGACGCTGCAGCTACTACAACGATATCCGCTCTCCGTATTGGATTCGTCAATGAGAAACAGCATACCGCAACAGATTGGGCACGGTTCCTCAATTTCCATTTCCACCCGTTCAAGGATTCCAGTTCTATCTTCAAACTCAACAAACATTTTAATCCTCTCTAAGAATCAGTAGCGATTTAGTGTGGGATCAATTTCAATTGCCCACTGGTCAATTCCACCGGTCAAACTTTTCACATTTTGGAAACCGTTTTGGTATAGGTAGTAAGCGGCTTGCATACTTCGCAT
>JAGWBT010000144.1:0-368 GCA_021295755.1 Candidatus Poribacteria bacterium | reverse complement strand
TCAATTTTTACCTCAGTTTCGATTAAGTACACTGCGGACAGGGACAGATTTCCCTGAGTGTTTCAAAAGAGTAGATGCCAGTCGAGTGCCCATCACTCCAAGTAAATTGGATGGCGTAACGACCCACAAGCTCAAGGTTAAGGGGTTGAGTATCGGCTGGGACTGCAATATGGTCTGGATCGCCGATCCCTTCTGGACCGAATAGGGAATGGACATCCTGTCCCCTGTGCCTTATGGTTGAACACTCCGCACAGGGACATAACCGTCTGAGATATGGATAGGTGTATTCGCTCTCGTGCCCATCCTTCCAGACGATTTGCAGCCCGTCGTTCCCCAACCTTTTAATCGTTTTCGGCTGTTGTTGTCTC
>JAGWBT010000143.1 GCA_021295755.1 Candidatus Poribacteria bacterium | reverse complement strand
TTGCCATCCCAGTAGGCTGCACGTTGTCGGTTCGCGTAAGCTCCTGCCGCCTGTTTTCCAACATCAATTGAGCGTATTAACTCGCCCTTGACATTATAGATCCGCACGGTTACAGTGGCGTCTTCAGCGAGGTAGTAAGGTATCCATGTTTCAGGATTGAAGGGGTTTGGGAAATTCTGCATCAAACTGGTGTGCTTGATGTGTCCGAGAGTCGTGAAGGACTTGCTTTGTGGCTCAACCGAACGAAGTTCAAATTGAGGATTCCATCTAGCATCTGTGTCGTTCTCAGGATGATTACTGAGATTCTTCACGGCCGTACCATCGGCTAGCATGAAGTATATCTCTCGTTTTCCGTCCCGTTTGGACTCAAATAAGATTCGCCTCCCTTTAGGCGACCAGACTGGCTTCTGATCGCTTTTAGGGTGATTGCTGAGATTGACTTGATTATTTCCATCGGGATCGGATTTATAAATCTCCCAATTGCCGTCGCGTTGGCTTTCAAAGATGATGCCGCCCGGGGACCAATCAGCGTTGCGATCTGTCTTATCGTTTTCGGTAATCCGTGTCAGGTTTTCCCCATCAATACCGACCGTATAGATTTCCCAGTTGCCATCTCGCTTTGATTCAAAAATGACTGCCTTACTATCCGGCGACCAACGCGCCCGTCGGTCTGCCGCCTCATGGTCGCTAAGATTTAGCTGGTTTTTCCCGATACTTCGTTTGTCAACGTCCGCGATGAAAATATCGAACTGGGCTCTCTCTAAAATTTTCTTGCGCTCGCTCTCAAAAACGATTTTGGTTCCATCGGGGGACCAAGAGGCTTCCAGATCTTGTCCTACTGCTTCGCCATCCGCGTTTGTGATGTTGATCAGGTCACCAACTTTGCCTTTTGCATCTACCGCCAGGAGCCCGATATCCCAGCCGTTCGCGTTTGGTAATCCTGCGGCGTAGACAATAAGCCGTGGCTCACCGGCAGGTGCCCAGCGGGGCCCAGACAGTTTTATTCCCGGCCCATCAGGTGGACCTGTTAGGTTTGTCTGTTTAGGTTTTTGCGGGTCGGTGAGGTCTATAAGAAATACGTCAAAGTTCTCTTCACCGCGCACATTGGAATCGAAAACGATGAATTTGCCGTCAGGCGACCACTCGGGGGTGAACACCTTGGCTTTGTTCTTTGTGAGTTGCTTAATCTCGTCGTTGTCGTATATCAGATGAACCTCATCGTCACCAGTTCGGTCGGAAAGAAAAGATGCCATAGGCACCTGCGCGTATACGGAACCGATGAAGAGGAGGATGAGGCTGGCCGTAAGGGTAACGATACCTTTGCGTGACATGGTTAGGCTCCTTTCCAAGTGTGCCTACCCCATCCTCTGCAATAATTCCTACTTCAAAATCAGCATCTTCCGTGTTGCTGAAAAGTCAGGGGTATGCAAGCTGTAGAAGTAAATCCCGGAGGCAACCTGCTCACCCAAGTTGTTACGTCCATCCCAGTACGCCGCCCTAGAGCGCGTCATGTAGAACCCTTGTCCCTTGAAACCGAGATCCAGCGTCCGTACGATATCACCCGCTGTGTCGTAGATCTGGAGCGTGACATCTGCCGATGTTTCAAGTTGGTATGGAATCCATGTTTCAGGGTTGAACGGATTGGGGAAGTTCTGCAACAACTGAGTTAGCTTCGGTTGACCGATACTATCAAGCCTGATAGACAAAACTGCGTCTGCTATGCTTTCAGGGGTTACCTTAAAGTTGAGGGGATGCGATTCAACATTTCCCCCCGGTCCGATAACACGGACTTCAATCACATCTCCAACTTCGACAATGCTCCGCCGGGATAAATCAGCAGTCGCAGCGGCGAAGTAATCACCTCGCACCGGGGCGGTTATAGTGCTGTTTGTTCTCAGATTACGGACGATTACTTGGTAGCCATTAAACGCCGGCTTGCCTTCCAAATGCCCACTCACAACGAACGCCCATCCGTGCTGGGAGTCCTGCCCAGATATGGCGGGTGCTGCGGCAGCGCGTTCCATCTGATTTGTCCACTCTGAACCGACGAAGGCGACTTGGCGAGTTTCTGAGACATTGACGATATATCCTTTTCCACCCTCAATTGCAAAACCGTCGTCCGGTGCACTTGGCGTCCAGCCAACGAATTGCTGGTTTGCCGTATCAAGTGTGATGACAGTTGTCGCGCCTGTCAGCGCGGCAAGTGACTTGGCGGTCATCGGCTTTGGTGGAGCCAATGGCACAGAAATCATGTTTAACCCTTTAGCCAACGTGACGTTGAAGACGTTGCCAAAATAATCGCCCACTGCTTCGGTAGTGGGCCGGGCGATAAACCCATGTCGCCGCCCGTCCGCTGAGTCATAGTGGCCGACGACAGAACCGTCCTGATTTATATTCCAGCCCTCGGTGCTGACGCTACCCGGAAACTTAAGCGCATGTAGCCCGTGCTGGAGTGAGCCGACAGAGGTGCGCGGGACATCACCCACCCGTTTGAACCTACCAACGAGCGTCCCCGCATCATTTATACCGTGAAGAAAAAAGTATTCAAACTTTGCTGCTTGGGGAAGGTCGAAAGATACAAACCTGCCTCCCCGGGTACGCGCGTATGGATGATATATACCTTCAGCATCTACGTAGCTACCTACCATACGACCGCCTGCGTTCACAAAATCAGCGTATGTTTCCGGTGCCCCGGGGACCTCAACTATTATGTCTCCTGAGAATCCACGGCGAACGCCAGAATCATCTGTATAATTACCCGTCAGTGCTCCTGTCGCGTCACTGATACCGTATATGAACGTTTGGACAGCGCCCGGAAAATCATATTGTCGCAATTCGCCATTTTCCAAGACGACACCGTGGTACAGCCCCTCGCTATCTTGGTAGTGGCCCGCGGCTTGTCCATTATTGCCGAGTGCATAGAAATAAGTGTTCTGCGAGCCGGGAAAATCATAGGTCGTGAAAACACCATCAATGAGCGTAAAGGCAACCTCTTTTTCACTATCAAGACTGCGCGTGTAGCCCGCGTAATCCCCAAAGTCGCTACTGGCCGTCAACGCTAGAAAATCCACACCGAGAACATCAATACTTTCAAATGTATAGTTGAAAGCAGTGGGAGTGGCAACGGGTTCATCGTCGGCTGGTACAGCAGGTCTTGCGATAAATCCGTGCCTTCGCCCATCCGCTGAGTCATAGTGCCCGACGATAGAGCCGTCCTGATTGATATTCCAGCCCTCCGTGCTAACGCTGCCGGGAACCTTAAATTCCTCTAGCCCTTGCTGGAATGAGCCGACATAGGTGGAGAGGTCACCATCCACCGATTTGCTTCGGGAAACGACAACCCTTGCATCGTTGATACCGTGCACAAAATAGAATTCCAGTCTTTCAGCACGCGGAAGGTCGAGAGATACAAACCTGCCATCCGGGGTACGTATGTATGGATGAAATATACCTTCAGCATCTACGTAGCTACCCACCATACCACCGCTCGCGTTCACAAAATGGGCGTGCGTCTCCACTGCCCCGGGGAACTCAATGATTTCGTCCCCCGAGAATCCGCGGTGAACGCCAGACGCATCTATATAATTGCCCGTCAGTGCCTCTGTCGCATCACTAATACCGTATATGAACGTTTGGTCGGCACCCGGAAAATGGTATTGCCGCAGTTCACCATTTTCTAAGATGACACCATGATACAGTCCCTCGCTATCCTGGTAGTGGCCGGCAGCTCGCCCATCATTACCGAGTGCATAGAAATGAGTGTTCTGCGAACCGGGGAAATCATACCTAGTAAAAACACCATCGATGAGCGTAAAGGCGACCTCTTTTTCACCATCGGCACTGTGGGTATAGCCCGCGTAATCCCCAAAGTCGCTACTGGCCGTCAGCGCTAAAAAATCTACACCGGGAACATCAATAGTCTCAAATGTATAGGTGGAACCGCCGGTTTCGACAACGGATCCATCGTTGACTTGTGCAGCGGTGTTCATCAGGAAAAGGGAATTGAGACACACGAACAGCGTGAACATGTAAAACAGACTGGTTTTGGTCGGATTGTGCATTAAGAAAACCTTTCTTGCGGTGGAATAAGCGTGGACATGATTAGTCGATTTTCGGCAAATCCGACAATTTAGATAGGGTGTTCATGTAGGGTCACCCACAACAAAAACGTAAAGAAAATGTATGCCCCCTGTTCGCCCCGCGCTTAACCCAATGATGGAAAGCGATTGACGGGGATCGATACACGGGTGTGAACGCAAAGAATTTATGGTGAATTTTAAAATAAAAAATAAATAGACACTTTTGCCCCCGGTAGGTTCGGTTTCCTAACCTACCGGGGGCAAACCGGTGCGGTTTGGAGTGTCTCATTAATTCTAAAATTTACTATGGAATGAAAGCTGCGCCCGATACCGCGCTAGTAAAACACCTCGAAATACGCTACTTCATAACTACCATCCGTCGTGTTTCGGAGAAATCGTCAGCCAGAAGTTGGTAGAAATAGACCCCACTTGCTACGGACTGGCCCGTATTGTCTTTGCCATCCCAGTAAGCTGCACGCTGTCGGTTCGTGTACGCCCCTGCGGGTTGTTTTCCAACATCGATTGACCGAATTAATTCACCTTTGACGTTATAGATGCGTACCGTTACAGAAGCATCATCGGCTAGATAGTAGGGGATCCATGTTTCGGGGTTAAACGGGTTCGGGAAATTTTGCATCAAACTGGTGCGTTTGATGTCTCCAAGCGTCGTGAAGTATTTGCTCTGTGGCTCAACCGAACGAAGTTCATACTGAGGATTCCATCTGGCATCCCTGTCATTGCCGGGGTCGTTAGTGAGGTTCTTCAGACCTGCGCCATCGGCAAAAACAAGGTATATCTCTCGCTTTCCATCCCGTCTGGACTCAAATAAAATTCGCCGCCCTTTGGTGGACCAGATGGGCTTCTGATCGCTTTTGGCGTCATTGCTGAGATTGACTTGGTTGTTCCCATCGGGGTCCGACCTATAAATCTCCCAATTGCCGTCGCGTTTGCTCTGAAAGGCGATGCCACCGGGGGACCAGACAGCTTTTCGATCATCCGCATCATTTTCAGTGATTCGTGTCAGGTTTTGCCCATCAATGCCTACGGTATAAATTTCCCAGTTACCGTCTCGCTTCGATTCAAACACCACTGCGGTCCCATCTGGAGACCAGCTTGGAAACAGATCCTCTGCTTCATGGTTGCTAAGGTTTATCTGATTTTTTCCTATAGTTCGTTTTTCAGCGTCAGCAATATAAATATCCATCTGGGCTCTATCGTTGATTTTGTTGCGTTCGCTCTGAAAAGCGATCTTGGTCCCATCAGGGGACCATCTTCCTGCCTGATCTTGACCAACCCCCTCAGCGTTTGCATTTGTAATATTAACTAGAGCCCCCGCTTTGCCTCTTGCATCTAGCGTCAGGAGCCCTATATCCCAGTTGTCAGCGTTTGGAAATCCTGTGGAGTAAAGTAGAATCCGCGGATCTCCGGCAGGAGCCCATCGGGGCTCAGACAATTTTGTGCCCGGTCCATCGGGCGGACCTGTCAGGTTGCTTTGTTTTGGCTTCGCAGGGTCGGTGAGATCAACGATAAAGATATCAAAGCTCTCGCCACCGCGCACATTGGCATCAAAAACGATGAATTTGCCATCCGGCGACCATTCGGGAGTGAACACCTTGGCTTTGTTCTTTGTGAGTTGCTTAATCTCGCCATCGTCGTACAACAGATGAACCTCATCGTCACCAGAGCGGTCGGAGATAAAAGATGCCATTGGCACCTGCGCGTAGGTTGAACCAATAAACAGAAAGACGAAGATTCCCATTAGGCTGATGATACCTTGACGTGACATTGTTAGCTCCTTTCCAAAGATAGTAAGCTCCTTTCAACGAAGATAAGAGATTTATAGAAAATGATGGTGAAGGTGTAATGGAGGAGATAAATCTGCAACTCCATTACACCTCACCACAGAAACGGTTTTACTGAGTGACCGCTGGTGTTCCACCACGTTTGAGAATGCCCCAAGTGGTTGCGAGTTTCCCTTTGCTTTCAACAGCGCGAGGATCTTTTCTTGGAAATTCTGTGGGCCAGGGATCATCATCCGGTTGCTCATCTTGGTCTTGGCTGAGCAGCAGCTGATCAAGATTATGCGGCTGTTGTCTCGGACTTGAACGCACCACATGGAGGCCACGTTCTTTTGCCTCCCACTCGACAACCGTCAGGGGAGGAACGCCTTGGCTGAGCCACTTGTAGATACCAGCATCGAAAACGTCACGCCAGTTGCCCAATCCACGACCCATAAAGTCCGGGTCCGCGGTATGCTCGGTGGTACCGATCTGGTTATCAAACTGGAGCCAAAAGGCATCAGTACCGGTGTTGCCATCACTTTTGCCTCTTGCCCAGATGTAATAGGTGCCTTCCTCGCACCAGAACTCAACTTGCCACCATGCTGTTGGATCGGCAACCGGTGGATTCACCGCACCACCGATAAATTGGAATGCAAGGCCGTTAGAGGCATCAGCATCTCGTGCAAATGCAGTATTCTCTGGCGATGTTTCGCCATAATCTCTGATTGTCTCTGCGCTGATGACAATCTCTTCTATCGCAGCAAAGCTGCTAGAAGCCATACCGATAACACAAACTGCCATAAGCGTGCAGATTAATAAACTTGGTACTCTCATTATTAAACAACCTCCTAGATGGATTATTGGGTGTATACAGATACAAACGAACTGTCGTCCCTGCAAATCTCTTCCCAGCCAATTTTAGCGGGGCTGAACCCAGATGAAATTAGGGGTTCACGTAGCGACAGCTGCAGGGATTGTTAGCCCCTTTGTAAAATCAGTGTAGCATTAAACATCGAATTTTATCAAAAATTTCCGAATAATGCAACCCTTAAAATGAATCAAATTCTCGGAATAGGTATGAATATCTGCATAAACAGTCCTCAATTTATGGTAGATTTTAGAATTAATTAGACACTGCCAATCGGAGAGGTTAGAAAAC
>JAGWBT010000142.1:5881-15307 GCA_021295755.1 Candidatus Poribacteria bacterium | reverse complement strand
GGCATCACATCCGCCCAACCGACCAGCCGGTCATCGACGCGGTTGTAACCCACCCGTTCATCCCCAGCGACGCCGAGCAGGATCATCGGGATATTCGCGGAGTATTCGTAGAAAAGCCGCTTCGCCCACATACCATGGTTGCCCAGCATATCGCCGTGATCGGACGTAAAGCAGATAATCGTATTGTCGAGTTCACCCTCTTCACGCAACGTTCCGAGAAGGACGCGCAATTGATGGTCAATATGGGTGCAGAGCGCATAGAACGCACGACGAGCGGCGATAATCTGGTGCGATGTGAACTTCGCCCCTCGTGCAACATTGGCTTGCAGGCTTAGGGACAAATCTTCTGAGGAAGTTGACCAGCTGCCGCAATACGGTCCATCAATCGGAATATCGCGGTACAGATCCAGATATGTCTGCAACGGAACGATCGGGGGGTGGGGGTGTCGGTAGGAAATGAACCAGAAAGCGGACCGATTCGGATCACGACGTTTGACGATTCGCGCCATCTGACTCGTCGCCCAGTTGGTCGCATGGGTCTCCTCTGGAAGGTGCCATGGGCGGTTGACATACTCGTTGTTGCCCATCCCGTGATCAAAGTGTCGTCCTGCATATCCTTGATCGCCGAGAAAAAGCTCGTAATCATCTAACACCCCGTATTGGACACGACCCTCCTCGTCCAAAATTACATCGTCGAAGCCGATGCGGTCGCGTTGCGGGTAGACGTGCAATTTCCCAACAGCATAGGCTTGATACCCTGCATCCCGAAAGGTCTGTGCCATCGTCGGGATTGCGGGCATGGTCAGTTTATCTTTGAACACCCGATCCCCGTGGGTGCGGGGTGTAGTCCCCGTCATGAGTGTCCGACGGGCTGGAATGCAGACCGGGCACTCGGCATAGGCATTACTGAAACGAACCCCGCTACGGCAGAGTTCATCAAGGGTCGGAGTTTGGATATCTGGATGTCCCGCAGCCCCTAACAAAGCAGCGGGCCAATGATCGGTGCTTATTAAAAGTACATTTGGTTTGGTAGACATAGATTATTCCTTCCTACACATCGTTCACAGGTCAATGTCATCGACTTCCAGATTCAACCAACGCATCTCATCGGGAGACAGTTGGATCGCCAACGCCGCAAGACATGAAGATAACTCCTCGTGAGTTAAGGGACCAACGAGCGGGAACGTTGGAAAAGGTTGATGCAGAACAAACGCAAGCGAAATCTGTATCGCCGTACACCCTTTTTTCTTCCCAAGTATTTGTGCCCGTCTGAGTCGCTCAAAATTGGTATCGTTATAATACACCCGCACCATATCCTGATTTTCCCGTTTTTCAGGGGCAAAACGTCCACTGAAGAACCCACGTGCCTGCGAGGACCACGGCAGCAGCGGAAATTGTGTTTCATGATGCCAGTCCCACGCCGATTCCGATACGGACACAACACCCTTCCACATCGGTTCCATCGGCACAGCCAAACTGATATTGTTGCTGCTGACCACGAACCCCTGCAACCCATGTTCCGCGGCGTATTCATTCGCTTCTTGGAGGCGTTCAAGCTCCCAATTCGACGCTCCGATCGCTCGAAGGTTGCCCGCACGAATCTCCTGATTCAGGTGCTCGATGATTGTACCAGCGGGAATGACTGGATCATCTCGATGCAGTAGAAACAGGTCGATATAATCGGTCTGTAGACGGAGGAGGCTTTCATGGATGTCATGCGCAAGTTCCTCTGGACTCAAGCGTGGACGCGGCACAGCGGAATGTGGATGTCCACCTTTGTCAACCAAAAACACCTCGGATCGGTTTTTCCGATTTTTCATCCACATGCCGAGCAACCGCTCGCTATCGCCGCCACCGTAGCTATGCGCGGAATCAAGTGCATTGCCGCCTGCTGAAAAAAATGCGTCTAGCATTGAATAACTATGTTCCATCGTATCGGGTGTGAATAGCATACACCCAAGCACAAGCTGTGAAATCTCTTTCTCTATCCCTGGGATTGTTCCGTAATTCATTGAATCTCCTCTCAATAGGTGTGTTAGATATATGATAGCAAAAAAAGAACAAAAGGTCTATGCCAGCCACAATTTTTGCCCCACCAACGAAAACTATGCTACAATACATATTGGATTTTTAACCTTTTGGGAGGATTTCGACAATGAAGATTAATACCCTTGAAATGCTTACGCTTCACATCCCGTTCTACACCGATTATGTCACCCAACACATAGAGATATATCGCGTTGAGTTGGATAACGGCGTTATCGGTTATGGCGAAAATATGGGGGACGAGTCCGGCAACTTCGATCGGGTCATCGGACAAAACCCGTTTGCAATCATGCAGGACGACAGCATCGGTTTCGGGATTCAGATGTCCCTGTTTGATGCCGTCGGTAAATCGGTCGGTGTGCCAGTCTACCAATTGTTGGGCGCAAAGGTTCGGGACCGCTGCCCAATTTCGTGGTGGGATATTGATATGCCGCCGGAGGACTGGGTGAAAGAAGCGGAGGAATCCATAAAACGTGGCTACACATCAATTAAGCTAAAAGCTCGTCCGTGGCGGGACATCTTCAAGCAGGTGGACGCTGTTGGAAAGGTTGTCCCAGAAGGTTACAAATTGGATATCGATTTCAACGGTTTTCTTCGAACAGCAGAGGGCGCACAGCCTGTTTTGCAGGAGTTGGATAAACACCCCAACGTCGCATACTACGAAAGCCCATACTACCTCGGCACAGACGTCGAAGGGGCCGGACGTCTACAAGAAGCGGTAGAAAAACGGATTGTCGAACACTTTAACGAACCGTGCTTGCACGCCCGCTGCTGTGGCGGATTTGTCGTCGGGGGTGGAGCAACGGGGACGCGGAGGATCAATGCGTTGTGTGCTTCGTTTGATAAACCGTTCTGGTTGCAGATGGTCGGAACGGGTATTACAACCGCCTACGCCATGCACATCGGCGCGGTCCTATCACACGCACAACTGCCGGCAATCACCTGCTTTGAGTTGTGGGAACACGATCTTTTAGAGCAACGATTGGAGGTAGTGGACGGAACGATTGCTCCACCAGAGGCACCGGGGCTGGGTATCGAAGTTGACGAGTACGCGCTGGAACGCTATCGCGTTGAACAGGGAACACCTTCACCCACAGCCCTCTATAAGCAGAGGGAGCGAACCTGTCGTGTGCATATTCCTGACAGTAAAGGTGGTGAGGTTGTCCACGATTTTACTGGCGAGGATGTCTATTATCCTGCTTTTAGCGAAGGAGAGTATCCGGGGTTTGTGCGTGGTGTTTGGATGGAAGTGATTGAAGGGACAGGATAAATATAGATGTTTAGGTGGAGGGTGCTAGGGGCAGTAATCATCGTTGCTCCTAGCACCTTGTCACTACACCAATAGCGTGCTGACACTACAAATCTAAAGCATATCGAGTTGAGCAGCAATCTCGGTCAATCTGCTTTCCATTTGACCCGCAGCCACTTCAAGTTTCTCCTGGTCGATCTTCAGCCGTCGAATCCTATCATCTTGGTGAGACAAAATGCAAAACTGGTAGTTTTTCCGCACATCAAAGCCCGCTTGTTTAATATTCTCTTTCACAGTGCCTTCCGGGTAATACCACCGTTGCCCTCGAGTCTGGCTCAAGTTCATATGACAATGCCCCTCGTCACCACCAAAACAGTCGAACCGCAAAACCTCGTCATCATAGAAATATAAAGAGGCTGCAGGCCCATGACCCCCTCGGTCAGACCTCCAATACACTTCTAATCTAACATCGTCCTGTACCGGGTACTCGGCCCAGTCGAACCTTTCTTGGTTATTTGCTACCTTAGTTGCCATCTGCTCCTCCAGCTATAATGGATGTAGGCTTAACGTCCAGACCTATTAGGAAAATCCTCGACCACTCAGCCTTCAATCGGATTTCCCCAAGACTCTGCCTTACAGTCTAGCATTAACGGGAAATAATGTCAAGATTAAGATTTTATTCATCCATTTTCAGGAATGCCTAAAATCTTTTTCCCGTTTTTCACAGGTTCCCTACGGTTGCTCAACCTCAACACGACGACCCGTCTGACTCGATTCCAGAGCCGCATCGATTATGCGAGCGACTTGGAGCGCATCACGTCCCGACGCAGGCGGTGCACCTTCACCTTGCCCTGCACGAATAAAGTCACGGATGAATGCCTCTCCAGCAATGCCGCCATACGCCGGAGATTGACCCAAAGTATAGTCAAATTCACGCTGAGGTGCAGACGCCCAAGAACCCTGAGTTGTTTCAACGCTCATATGTTCCGCAACGCCTGGGGAACCCCAGTGAATCCGACCACTCTGACCATTAACACCCACATAGGTATCGTAGCTGGGCTGGTTGGGATATTTCGATCCACTCAACGCAAGGGTATATCCCGCATGCAAAGAACCAACCGCTCCCGAACGCAGACGAAAAGAGAGCGTAGCAATATCCTCAACGTCGATATTCTCGCCGCTGCGTGTTGCGACCTCGGCGGACACCGACACGATCTCGTCGTGAGTGACGTAGCGTAACATGTCGATATAGTGACAACCCAACCACGCCAAGATTCCACTCCCGGCGTATTCGTGGCGAAATAGCCAGCCATCAGGGTTACGGTATTGTACCTGCGTCGTTAGCATCCGCATCTCAATCGACATCAGCGGTCCCAACAAGCCCTGTCCTATAAGATCCCGTGCTTCACGAATCATCGGATTGTACCGATTCTGATAGCAGACACCCAACTGCATCCCTGCGCGCTCCGCCGCATCGACAACTCGTTGTACATCTAGAGCGGTTCTGCCGACCGGCTTCTCTGCCATTAGGTGTTTGCCGGATTCTAATATCCGTATAAAAACATCGGGCTTCAAGTCCGTTCTCATAGTGGCAATAGCAAAGAAGACATCGTCCCGCGCCAGAATTTCATCCAAATCGGTGGTGATGCTTTCCACCTTATCTTCTCCCGATTGTTGGAGGGATTCTAGGGCAGCTTGGTCTTCTCCCCAAATAAAAATGCCATCGACCTCCGGCAATTCCTGTAATGTGCCTAAGTGCCCTTCAAAATGGGCATTTCCTGGGCTTAACAGCAACGCTTTCATTTGCTTCTTTCCTTTCATTTAGCAGAGTTACTCAGAAAAATATTATCCCATAGAAATTGACAAAGAGATTGGTATCAGATTTGATAGTTTATCTTTGGCGCAATATTGTAGATGCAGCGACAACATAATAACATCTTTTCACAAAATTGGGCAGATCAATTATTGATAAATCTTTGAGAAGCAGCATCAACCCGCTAACAGGTCTCCATCGTTTGACAGGTTAAGGGCATTGTGGTATTCTTTTGCAATACTGAAGACAGTTGGCTACAATTCGCCAAAAACAGGAAACGTCTGCTAAGAGGTGAAACATGCTTAAATTCTATATCAACCTTGCACTCGCCCTTTTGATATTCGCCACATTTTTCGGCTTCGTGACATGGGCACAAAAGACGGAGGATGGCACTAGGAAGGAAGGGGTGACGCTAGAAGCACTCGGGGTGACAGCGGAACAGAAGGAGCGGATCAAAGCCCTATGGGAATTCAAACGTCAAACCCACCGCCAAGCAATCGAAAATCTGAAGCCCCTGAACCGGCTTGCTAAAGATAAGATGACATCAGATGAAGAGGTCCGGGAGATTTTGAAAAAATTTCACCAGCAACGCTTAGCACAGGAACAGAAGGTTAAGATCGCTGAAGAGAATCTCCTCAAGTCTCTGCCTCCGCGTGCACAGCTGCATCTGACCATCCTCGGTGTGCTACACAACGGTTTACCGCCCCGCTTCAGCACTGCTCCAAAGAGAGAAGACAACACACCAAAACCGAGCGACAGGTAGGTAGATCTGTGGGCACAAAAAAGGTGGAGCATATCGGACTTGAACCGATGACTTCTTGCATGCCATGCAAGCGCTCTCCCAACTGAGCTAATGCCCCACTTGAATGTTTTTATTTTAACATACCAACCGGCGAAGCGCAAGGAAAAATCAACCTTGCCCCAAAATCCTCAGGAACCTGTGCTGTGATAACGTCGTAGCCCGCTGCACCAGAACAGATAGCTAACACAAAGCATCACCAACGCGACGACCGGTGCTGCGAATTGAAAGAGTTCAGGCATACCGAGAAAATCGCCCTTCTGAAGAAGACGTTGCGCGGGATAATACGTCACGAAAGCGACGGGGAGAACAAACGTCAAAAGTAGCCGTACGGCAAGCGGATAGATGGAGATTGGAAAAGCCGTCGCTTCTTTGGTCGCGCTAATGAGCAGATCCGTCAATTTGCCCGATTTTGTCGTCCATAGCGCAATGGTCGCACTAATGAGCATGAGTGTGAACATAATCAGTGTGCCACTCAAAATCGTTGTGAGAGTGAACAGCGCGACGTCCAGCGTCCAGCGAATCCCGCTCAAATGGAACGCAACGACAAAGATTACAACACTTGTCAACGCCCGCGAAACGTGAATTAATTCTATACGGCTTGCAAGGATGTAGAATAGTGGTGGCACAGGTCTAATTAACACACCGTCCAACTCCCCGCGAATGATGTATCGATCAAAATCGTCTAATTGGCTCCCCAGTATCCGCATGAATGAATGCGCCAAGTTTCCTAAGCCGTACAGAAATACCACCTCTGCCCACGTCCAGCCATTAACAGTGCGAAACTTGGCGAGCAGCGCCGCTAACAAGCCAAGCAAGCAGACTTCACTGATAACAATACCGAAACACATGAGACCGAACGAGAGTCGGTATTGCAGCCGAGAACGTACATACGCTCCAGCGAGAAGAAAGTAGAGTTTGAAGTAGCGTCGCATAACCGAGAACTTTTTGTTCCTTCCCTTCCCGTCAAATGTAGGGGCAGGTCTTGTGCCTGCCCAAAGGACAACCACGAGGATTAGTCCTACCACGCATTTTCAGAAACGTCTATTCTATCCGCCCTGAATCACCAGTTTACGGAAAGCTGCCCGGTATGCCAACCGTCCAATCCCCACCAACACAGCTACCCAAGTCAATTGTATTAAGAGCGCCGTGACCAGACTCTCCCCTATTAATTGGCCGGTGTAAATGGCGGTTGGAAAATAGATAATTGCACGAAACGGCAAGACCGCTGCAACCTTGGCTAGGAAATCAGGATAAAACTCCAAAGGCAAAAAGTAACCGGAAAACAACATAGCCAACCCCCATATAACGAAGGCATAGAGACCACGGATCTCGACAAGCCAGAAGGCAAAAATACCAATTATAAATTCTATACTGAACAGAATGACATACCCTAAAACCACGCTCATGATAAAGAGGAATACTGTCAAAAGCGATGGTGGTAGCGATAGCCCAAACGCACCGTAAAACAGCAAGAATTTTGGGAGCATATTGAATAGTGCCGTATGGCTTGAAGTCCCCGCAGCCGTCGCAAGCGTCATCAATTGAAAATCGATCGGCTTCATTAAATCGGTGACCACCTCGCCCGTGCGTACCTTCTCTTCGATAATACGCGCGATCCGTAGTGTAAACGTGAAGGTCAATAGGGTCTGCGAGACGACGATGTATGTCAGAATCCTATTCAGGTCGTACCCTTCCACCGATGTCCGTCCTGTGTATAGCGCCTTCCATAGATAGACATAGACCAGCATGAACAGCACGTTGATAAACAGTTCCATCCATAGCTCAAATCGATATGTCAGCGTCCGCTGAAAGGCTTTCACCGTAAATGTGAGATATTTCTTCATCATATATGATCCGCGGGTATTAATGCACCCCCAACTCATAGATGCGTCGAACAATCTCCTCAATCTCCGGTTCCGATATCGTCAAATCTTGAATCTCATAACGCCCCGTCAATTGTGCAATGACCTCAGAAGCGGAAATGGTATCGCGATCAAATGCAAGCCAGATACGATTGCCATCGCGACGGGTCAGATCCACCCCCTCAAGTTGAATATCGGAATACGCCTGTGCGAGATCAACAATGAGTATCCGGGTTTTGCCGTAACGTTCTTTCAAAGCATCAATCCCACCGTCATAGATGATTTTGCCGCTGTCAATGATAATCAATCGCTGGCAAACCTTCTCGACATCGTTGAGGTCATGCGTCGTCAGGATAACCGTGACTTGACGTTCCGCGTTAACCTGTTTTAGAAACTGACGAACCTGCTCTTTGGCAACGACATCCAAGCCGATGGTCGGCTCATCTAAGTACAGGATCTCCGGGTTATGTAACAGTGCAGCGGTTAGATCACACCGCATCCGCTGTCCAAGGCTCAATCTTCGCACCGGCGTAGACAGAAATGGCCGCAACTGCAACAGTTCACTGAAAAATTCGAGGTTCTGCTTGTACAGGTTATGCGGGATTTCGTAGATATGCTTGAGCAATTCAAATGAGTCAATAACGGGTAGATCCCACCAGAGTTGGGTTCGTTGTCCAAACACCACACCGATCCGGCGCGTATTTTCCTTTCGGTGACGATACGGCGTCAACCCCATCACATCAATATGTCCCGAAGTTGGCACAAGAATCCCTGTCAGCATCTTGATGGTTGTCGATTTCCCCGCCCCGTTGGCACCGATGTAGCCCACCAACTCTCCACGCTCAAGGGAGAAGTTTACATTATCAACCGCTTTGATAATATCGTGCTTGCGCGAAACCGTGCTGCTGAGACTTCCCCAAAACCCGGTGCGGCGTTTATGGACTTTGAAATGTTTGCTCAGATGTTCGACTGCGATAATTGGCATTTTTGTCAGTGGCAGGTTATCAGAAGGTTAATTTGTAGAAAGATAGAATTATTTGCATTAAGAGAGGATTACAGTATAACATAATATCATATCAACAAAGTCATCCTTTCATTGTTCGCAGCACTGGCATTCTTTGGAGTGGTAGGCTTATAAGATTGCTCTCCCGCCAAATTAAGCGCTACAACTATCAAGAACACTATTAACCAATGGTGCTAGTTTGCAGCTGTTAATAACGTGATGCGTGAAAATCATTAGTTCACCGGTTCATTTAGCCCCAGAGGGGCGACATGTCTATAGTACACGGATAAACAAATATCCTAAAGCCCCAGAGGGGCGACATGTGTATCCGAAGGGGGGAACGTAAGAAGAATGAATGAACCAATCGACTAATGACCAATGAACTCCCCGATAAATCGGAATACAAAGCGATTTGAACAATGTGGAAACGGTTTTCTCACTAACTAGCACCAACGGTTATTATATGATGCAATTCACCGACACGCTCATTGAGTCTTATGAAAAACATGCTCATCAAAGGGAGTCTAGCACTACCGATGAATTTAAAAAACGAGAACGGTCAGAGTTTCTAAAACTCTTAAAGGCTGAACGACGAAAGACCATCCTTGAAATTGGCTGCGGTCCTGGTCGAGATGCCCAGTTCTTTCAAAG
>JAGWBT010000142.1:2366-5826 GCA_021295755.1 Candidatus Poribacteria bacterium | reverse complement strand
TTGGATTGCTACAACCTCGATCAAATTGATGAGACCTTTGACGCAGTGTATACGCTGAATTGCCTGCTACACATACCAAAGAAGGATATTGGGCAGATTTTCAGTCTGATCGCGACCCGACTCAACGGAAATGGCTTAATGTATCTTGGACTTTGGGGCGGAGAAAATTTTGAAGGTATTCTAGAACAAGATACATACGAACCGAAGCGATTTTTCTCGTTTTGGGAACCGGAGACGCTCCTTGAAATCGTCCAACAATCATTCAGATTGGAGTACTACCGTAGGTTAAACCCTCGTGAAGGCGTAACCTTCAATTCTATTATCGCCCGTAAACGGTAATTTTAGGACACAAAATGGTCAAAATACAATCTCACAACAACGCAAACGAGCTCATTTCAATTTCAGGTGCCTACTTGGAATTGAATGAAAGTGAAAACAATTTACCGATTGGAGTGGCTCACACACTTTGCCAAGAACCACCCTGTGACGGACCTGATGCACCGCTGCTGTTGAGTATCTTGGATCGAGGTAGAGCGGTGGGCGTGGCAATCGTGACACCACCTAGGAGACTCATCCTGAGCAGAATTGACACAAGCGTCAAGGTAGCTATGGTTCATCTGACACGCTACCTACGTGAAATTGATATGTCAATACCGGGCGTTGTGGGACCGGCAGCCGAAGCCCAAGCCTTTTCTGAGTGTTGGACTGAGGGGATGGCTGGTGTCTCATCCAAAGTGGCTATGCGAATGCGTGTGTTTGAAGCCAAAACGGTGGCTGATGTACCGTTGTCTCCGGGAAAGTTACGCTTGGCAGGTATAAGTGACCATCCACTCATGACGCAATGGATTGTCGCTTTTTCGGAGGCAGTAGGTGAGCATGTGGATGTTGACTCTGCCAAAAGCAACGTCGAGCAGTACATCAAGAATCGGCAACTGTATATTTGGGATGATGGTGGTCCGGTCTCCATCGCTAAGGAGTTCCGACCAACGAAAAATGGTACGACAATCAATACGGTGTACACGCCGCCGGAGCATCGCAATAAAGGATATGCGACCTCATGCGTTTGGTCGTTGACAAAGAAACTGCTTTCAGATCGCTACTCTTTTTGTAACCTATATACTGATTTATCAAATCCAACTTCTAACAGTATCTACGCCAAAATTGGATATGTGCCTTTGGGGGATGCGTTATCATTTGATTTCGCGCCTTAAGCAAATTAGAACTGAATTGCACAGCGTGCCCCCGTTGTGCGTTTAGGTATCCGTTCAGGAGACAACCGATGCAAGATTTTGACTATACGCTGACATGGTATCACGGCTCTCAGCAAGAATTGACCACACTCAGGGTCGGAAGTTCAATAACACAGAACAAAATTGTGGCGAAAGCGTTCTCTCACAGACCGTCACTACTCACTCAGTCCGAAGGCGGTACGGTTAAGCATGATGGCGTGGCTCCCGGTTATCTCTATACCGTTGCCGATGAGATTGGTCCTGATGACGTGCACCCACATCCCCACCCAGTAAATGCCACCCGCTGGGAGTGGCTGACCAATCGAGAGTTGAAGCTAAAATTAGTCGAACAGACTGTTGTGACGGACAAAGAGCGTCTGACAGACCAAGAAATTGCAGAGATGAAGCGGAAACAGGAGGAGAGGGGCGAGCGATCTTTCGTGGAGGAATATGTTTGACCTAAGTTGCCACCTACCAATTATTGTGCTTGGTGTAGAGCGCAGCGGAACCTCTGTCGTTGCTGAGATGGTGCACCGATGGGGTGCGTATGCCGGGGCACCCGAAACGTTGCATGAAGCGGATGTACATGCGCCCAGAGGGTATTGGGAATTCCTGCCGTTATGGGATTTGTTGGCAGAGTTAGGTGATTTCGCTTCCGGGGCAACTTGGTGGGATCGTGACTTCCAACAGCGAATCGAAGATAAAGCCGCTGATCCTGTGTATAGAACGAAAGCTATTGAATTGATGTCTCAAATGGACAAAGGCAGACCTTGGTTTTGGAAGGATCCGGCACTCAGCCATTTTTTACCCTTTTGGAAACAGATTTGGAGCGATGCGATTTATATCATCACCGTTCGCAACCCTCTCGACACCGCAGTGTCGTGGCAGAAGTTCATTATGCCGTCCAATGTGAAAGTTCGTATTTCGTTTGTCGCGATGAATTTGTTGCGTTGGCAGCACATGATGACACTGATACTACAGCACACGGAAGATGCACAGCACCGACTCTTTCTTGGTTATGAAGATATTATGCGTGAACCTTGTGTGCAGGCTAAGAGGCTAGCTGAATTCTTAAACTCAAAGTTTGAGTCCCGACTTTCACCGATTCAGGCGATAGTAGATGCAGTTGATCCCCGACTATGGCATAACAATTGTCGGATGCCGTTTGACCAAGTGCCAGAGGCAACAGAGGCTCAGAAATCACTCTATTCCTTTGCAAGGCAGAAAATCGAAAATCCATTGGAGCCGTTCGATATTACAAAATATCCACTGTCTCCCGGATACCTTGAGTTTCTAAACATTCAAGAGGCTTTGCTGAAAGCCTGTCGAGAACTTGAAACATCTTCGATAGAAAGTTGATGAAAATATTGTCAAGGCACTATTCACGCAGGAAGATGTGATACTAACATCTCATTTCTGCTTTACACCCCACAATTATTGGCACGGAGTTGAGAACGATGCACGCTTGGAAAGAACATACCTTGAAGGTGAACGGGCATGAAATGGCATGGTTTGAGATCGGTACAGGACCGACCTTAGTTTGCCTTCATGGTAGTTGGGATCACCTGCTTTACCGTCCAATGGGAGAGCTATTCGCCCAAAAATACAGATGTGTCCTCTACGACCAACGCGGATCCGGTCAATCGAAACTGCTTGAGAGCGGCGAGGATGTAATGGATATCAAGAAATTCATCCAAGACCTCGACGCGCTTCGTGACCATTTGGGGTTGGATCAGATGGCACTGCTAGGCCATTCGTGGGGCAGCGGGTTGGGATTGCTCTACGCCCAAGCGTATCCTGATCGCCTGTCCCATCTCATCTTGGTAGGCCCGGGACCACTCAATTCAGTGCGAATAGAGATCGGATGGCATATCCGACCTCGCCGGAAGAGTTCGCAGCAATTCGGCGGTCATACGACGAAGCACGATCTGAAACAGGTGTGGTTCCACGCGAGATTGACGAAGCCTTGATCCGGGTATGGTCTCGCGTCATATTTTACTCACGTGAGACTGCGGGGCAGTTTATCGACTTCTATCTGAACTGTGGTGGCTATCTTAGACATGCTGAGTCACCCACGAACTTCAAGCATGAAATGCAACTGGCAAACGCTGATAGGATTACCGCACCCACTTTAGTTGTTTACGGCTATCAGGACTACGAACCAATTACGCAGGCATACTTAATCAAGGAAAAGATTCCTCAAACAGAAATTGCTTTTCTGAACGAGTGCG
>JAGWBT010000142.1:0-2286 GCA_021295755.1 Candidatus Poribacteria bacterium | reverse complement strand
ACCAAAATCTAAATGGAGTAGAGATGAACATCGTTCAATATACACCAAAGTTGCAAAGTGTTTTGACGGAATTTTATAATCGCCTGACCGTCAACGTTCCGCATTGCTACCCGGTCAAGGAGGAGGAGTTCGCCTTTGCGATGCGCGGGATTAATAATGAGGGTGGGCTCGACTTTGAAACAGCTTTCATTGCGACAGAAAATCGCACCATACAGGCGTTTATTCACATTGGCATCGGTCACGGGAAAACTCCTGTAGGCGTTATTCGGTTTTTGGGTTACGAGCGCGGTGCACGGCGGGCCGGACAAGCCGTACTTGAAAAAGCGGAAGCCTATTTGGAAGTGTGTAACGTCTCCCACATTGATGCCTTTTCACAGGATTGTCGGTATCATTTCTATCATTTTGAAAATGCTGGCTTATCAGACGGACTCGACCATGTTCAAGCACTCCTCGGATTCAACGGTTATCAATACTGTTCAGGGGAAGTTTTCTTGGATTGGGAGAACTATTCTGTCACACCAATACCTTCAAGTGTGCCGATAACGTTTTCTGTTGACTGGGAACAGGGGAGCGGACAACGCCCCAATTGTTCTGTGTCTGCCTACCTAGATGGTGAAAAGATTGGAGAATGTGAATCGGTTTCCGGCGGTGAGTTTTCAAGCCATCCCGATGCACAAGACTGGCTGCATACCACCGGGCTTGATATTGAAGATCCGCATCAAGGACAAGGTATCGGACGTTATCTGCTCCAATACTCGCTTCAAGAGATGTGCAAAGTCGGATATCGCCACGCGACGATTAGCACTGATTGGGAGAACTACCGTGCATTCCTGTTTTACAGCAACTGTGGCTATCGCGTCGTGGATTGGACTTACGAATTAGAGAAAACTTTCGATTAAAGGTTCAGAACGCAAAGGTATTGCCATGGATGAAACGACTGAAATTGGAGCAGATAACGTATACGATTTTCTTAAACAGTTCGCTGCAGATATCTCCCTAGCGAACCTGAAACCTGTATCCAATCGTCACCAGGGCGGTGATAGTCTGACCTTTTACTACCGGAATGACAGTATCCTCAAGGTTCCTCGCCGTAATAACAGCCGCACAGGACTGCTAAAAGAGATTAAACTTATAGAATATCTGCATACACAGCCACTGCCCTTCGTTGTAGCAAAACCGATCATGGTGCATGAAAAGGGGTTCTATGCGATGTTTTCAAGGATTGATGGTGCTTCACTTCCGATAGAAGCATTTGAGGAATTCACCCCCAGAGCGTTGGAATCCTTTTTGCACAACCACAAGTTTCCAGTTGAGGTCTTGAAATACATCCCACGTGCAGATGATCCCTTTGAAGTTGCACTCTGCGAAGCAAGACGACAACTCGCTTTTATTGAGAAACACACTGTAAAAGTCAAAACAAAGGAATGGACTGAAACGCTAGAGAACTTGCGGGAATCTTTAGATCAGCGGTGGACTGTGGTTCACTGCGATCTCCAAATAAACCATCTACTTTTTGTACAGGGAAATCTGGAACAACTCGCCATTATCGATTTTGCGGATACGCTGATGCACGATCCCGCCGTAGACCTATCCGAGTTCGCCATAGAAATGTATTCAGATTTATCCCCTGACGGTATCGCAGCCAAAAAAATTGTCGATGCGGTTCTGAAGCATTATCAAACAGACGATCCCACGCTTGAAGCAAAAATTGAGTTCGGACTTCTCCTTTTTGCAATTCGGCGTGCCTACCAACAAACAACGGAACTTATCCGCCCATGAATTTCTCCAAAGATGGTATAATCAGACTTGAATGCTCTCAGGGCTATGGTCCGTTTGACGCTGTTAAGCCACCATAGTCAATGAAGTTACTAGATTTATACTTTTCTCTGATGCAGAAAGGAGATTCTATGAATATTAAAGAAATTCGCGTTGTAGAAATTGAGTTAAATCCGAAACCAACAACACCGCCACGGACACCAAGTCGAGCCAGTACATATCCAATGAATCGACCCATTTCCCGTTATCCAACGTTCGACAAAAAAGTGGGGGATGCCTCCTTAGAATGGAAAAGACCTGCATGTATTGTGACAGCGGAAGATGGCACTTGGGGGTTCGGAATTTCGCTCCATGGCGGTCCAGTGACTCGAATCATCACGGATTACTTTGCCCCACGCCTCGTTGGCGAAAATTGCATGGCGACAGAGAAACTGTGGGATATGATGGTGCGATCATCAACCGCCTTTGGTGCAACCGGTTTGATCAGCTATGCGATCAGCGCAGTCGATT
>JAGWBT010000141.1:14733-17015 GCA_021295755.1 Candidatus Poribacteria bacterium | reverse complement strand
AGCGAAGATGGGGACGCTGAGAACGGCATGGGCGCCGATTTCGGGGATTACGATAACGATGGTCGCTTAGACCTTGTCGTTACCAACTTTCAGGGACAGACAAACACCCTCTATCATAACGAAGGAAACGGGCTATTCTCGGATGTGAGCTATGCGTCAAAGATTGGGACAATCAGTTTGCCTTACTTGGCGTGGGGGGTAAGTTTCTGCGACTACGATAACGACGGTTATCAAGATCTGTTCATCGCCAACGGACATCTGGACGAAAATGTTCAGGCATTCAACCCGACTGGATTTTATGAACAGCCCAATCTGCTCTTCCACAACAATCGAGACGGCACCTTTGACGAGGTAACCCTCGATTCAGGTTCCGGTATGCGTTTGGAAAAGGTCAGCCGTAGTTTCGCGTATGCTGACTACGACAACGATGGCGATCTCGACCTCCTTGTAACGAACCTAAAGGGAACGCCAGACCTATTGGAGAATAGGGGAGGACACAATACGTGGTTGACTCTCAAACTCATTGGCACGCGCAGCAATCGGGACGCAATCGGGGCAAGGATCAAGGTAACAACTGGGAACCTAACACAGATTCGAGAGGTTCGGAGCGGCTCAAGCTACCTATCGCAGAGTGATATGCGTTTACACTTTGGGCTAGGAAAACATCGCCAAGTTGATCGGTTGGAGATTCGTTGGCCCCGCGGTCTACAGGAGCACCTTGAAGGAGTTAAAGCGAATCAAGCCCTCACGTTGGTCGAGGGGAAAGTAAAATCGAGCCGGTAGGGGCGAGGTGCCCCTGTCCAGCATCTAAGAGTCGGATTCAGTACCGTTTTCGTCTCCATGCCTACCTGACAATTACCATCCGCCGTGACGCGGAATAATCCCCCGCCCGGAGTTGATAGAAATAAACTCCACTCGCAACCGATTCACCGCTCTCATTGCGACCATCCCAACACGCCGCCTTTGCCTGATCTGTGTAATACCCCGCAGGTTGATGTCCCAGATCTAATTGACGCACCATCGCTCCTTTTGTGTCATAAATGATGATTTGGACATCGGCAGCATGGGCAAGATGATACGGTAGCCATGTTTCTGGATTGAACGGGTTTGGGTAGTTAGGTAACAAGGAATTCTCTTTCGGAGTCAACGCGGCGAGGAGTTGTTCCAACACAGCGATGCCTCGCAGATAGACAGGATCCCTCAATGCCATTTGCTGCGCTTGGGTGAGCCAACCCGCGACCTCAGCGGTGGTAAGCTTCGCAAGTGCTTGTGGATGCGCGGAGGGCGCAGCTGCCGCATTGCCTAGCACACCTGCAACTGTGACAAGATCGAAAATATTGATGACACCATCCCCGTTGACATCGGCATCATTCTGTCCTGTCAACCCGAAGTTTGCACCAACAATCGCCAAATCCGAGATGTCCACCATGCCATCACGGTTGACATCTCCGAGCAGCGGTGATTCCGGTGTCGGACTAAGTTCCCACAGGAGCACCGTACCGTCCGCACTTCCACTTGCTAGTGTGGTGCCATCCGGACTGAACGCAATGCTCCTAACCACTCTCGTATATCCAGTGAAGGTCTCCTTGTGTGCACCTGTCATGGCCTCCCACAAGCGGATAGTTCCGTCCGCACTTCCACTGGCGAGCGTGTTTCCATCCGGGCTAAACGCAACGCTATTGACTTCCCACTCGTGTCCAGTGAGTGCTCCCTTGTGTTCACCCGTGACGGTATCCCACAGCCGGATAGTCTTGTCATAACTCCCACTAGCAAGTGTTCTTCCATCTGGGCTGAACGCAACGCCACTGACCGACTCTGTATGCCCCGTGAGCAGGACAACCTCTTGATAGGCTTCCGTATCATAGAGCCAAATACCAATACCAGTGGCAACCGCAAGACGAACACCATCGGGAGAATACGCAATATTACCAGATATTCGTCCTTTGCCAAGACGGGCTTTAGCACCTTCGGGTAAACCCCATCGCGTGTAATCTTGAGCAAAGGTGTTTGCTAAAAACAGGAGTGTCACAAAGATAAATGTGAGTATTGAAAATTGCATTGCTTTCATCAGATTCTGTTGACATCTCCTTTCATTAGGTTCTGTTGACATTTCAACAGAACGGATAGGATCTGGCATGAATCGTTGCCGAACGAAATTCACTCGCCTCATCGGCTGCAAGCAATTTAGATACCACAATTATCTTGAATCATGTGAAGTGTATGGTGCATAAAGCCAAGTGTGTCGGCAACCCCGTTCTCCGGGCGACCTCGCATCTGATTTT
>JAGWBT010000141.1:856-14672 GCA_021295755.1 Candidatus Poribacteria bacterium | reverse complement strand
TTGGAATGGGTGAGTCAACTTCAATCGTGTCAAATGAATTGTCAATAGGTGTAGGTTAGATAACAACTAGAGTAATATATCTCCGACGAGCGATGAATCACCCCACTACGAACGGGCGCTTGTAGTAGCGCAATTCATTGCGCGTCTTGAAGATAGGTAAGCGCTTCTGATTTCCATAAACTATTGAGGGTGTTGATTCACCTAGCATCCACAGATCTCGGCGACGCTACTTCCCAGCCGGCTTGTCGCCCTGCAATTTCGCGTTGTTTTCTCGAACTAGTTCAGCGACCGCCGGTTCAAGAGCGTGCCCCCGCACGTCTGACTTGCGAACCACGCCTTCGCCATCAATGAGGTACATCTGTGGAATAGCACGGATACCGTACATCTTCGCCACCTGATTCTGCCAACCGTTTCCATCAAAAACCTGGGGCCAGGTAATTCCCTCCTTTTCTAGGTAGCCCACCAGTGCAGCCCGACTGTCATCAAGGCTAATGCCAATGATTTGGAAATTGTCATCCTTATATTTCTCGTATACCTGCTTTACGTTAGGCATTTCAGCGATGCACGGTCCGCACCAGACCGCCCAGAAGTCAAGCAGAATTACATTGCCGCGATATTGCTCCAGCGACAGATCATTGCCGTCAAGGTCTTTCACATTGAAATCAATTGCTTTTTTGCCGACCAGCGCATCCGGTTGACCTATGCGTGGAGCTCTGGCGGGAATCTCGCCGGTACGGTTCTCCTTTTCTAGTGTTAGCAACCGCTTCGCGGTCTTCGCAGACCCGTGCGAACCGTATTTTGGGTGTTCAACCAATTGATGATACGCCGCATCCGCTTTGTCGTGCTGACCGAGCTTGTCGTAAGCCAATCCCATCTCCAGCAGAGCAGGCGCGAAATAAGTGGCTTTTGGATAATTTTCCACAAGTTGCTGATAAGCCTTAACCGCCTCCTCAGCATTTCCTGCTTTGGTCAGCGCGTTGCCAAAGATGTAGTAGACCTGATCAATCCGTTTGTATTTCGGATGCTCCGCGATAAACGCACGCGATTTCTGAATCAGCATATTGAGTCCTGCCGGTTCACTGTCTTGGAGGGCCATTTTATGGAGTCGCTTGATCTCTTGATATTTGTAACCGGTTTTGATCGAAGCCGCATCAACGGAAGAGATGCAAAACGTCGCGAGTAGGTAACCGACCACGATGAGTAAGGAGTAGTGCCGGAAGTCATTGTGAGAACGCATGATAATACCTCCTGTTCGATTTTATTAGGAACGTCCACTCGGTTCCGATGACACAGCGCAGCTGCGTCACTTTTATTGAGTGAGCGCTTGCTGATAGGAATAATTTATCAATAGTTTAATCTCTTCAACTTGTACAGCTTGTAAAAACACTTTTACTGGTTCCGGCGTTGACCCATCCCCAGCCGCAGCCTGACACCAGTCAACGAATCGAAAGGCGTCCCAGTCTTCTGTTTCCCGAATCGCCTTGGCATAATCCGCGAGCGAGTCCGATTCCGTTGAACCTGATTGAAGCAGCACTAACGCTCGTTCCCGGAGTACAGGAAAGGTGGGATGACCCCCAACGCGCCTAAACCAGTACTTTGCGTTGCTATAGTCTGGCTCGCGGCGGTGCATAATGCCGTGCCAATAGCTGCCCGTTCCACTTTCGATACCCTGCGAGATTGTGTGCGACGCATCAAGCGCATCGTTCCAGAGCAGCAACCCGCTCTGCATAGCGTATCCCATCGTTGAATCCTTAATTGATTGTCCATCAAAGAGCGTTTCTAGCGATAGGCTCTCAATTCGATGGGTGAGTTCGCTGTCCCACTCTTCGCTTGGAGCGAGCGGTGGCAGCGGATCTCGGGTTTCTAGTTTTTGTACAATACCTGCAATTGTGGACGAATATTTTAAGCTCATAACCCTCTCCTTGTTGTAGCGATCTTATGACTATGCGCCCCCTTCAGCGATGGCGAGCAATTCCTCGTCCGATAGCTCCAAATCGACCGGTTCAGAGAGCGGTTGCGCTACCTTGTACGGTGTCTTCGCATGATCGTAGCAGTAAATAGCAAGGGCGATACCGTGGCTGACGATACTGCGGAAACGCACTCCCTCCTGTTTCAGTCGATGATAAAATTGCTTCAGGGTTGGTAAATCTTCCACGATGAAAGACACCTGTTGAATAACCTTTGCCCCCGCTGGTACGTCCCTGCCCGGACAGAGGGCGACTTCATGGTGTTCCTCGTCCGGCTGTGCACTAAGAAAGGTGATGTTACCATCAGGGTCTTCGTCGGTAACTGTAAGTCCTAAGATGCGGGTGTAAAAATCTTTGGACCGTTGCAGATCAGTACAGTAGATTCCCACATGGCCCAGTGCTTTAACGGCTAACATATTTCTCTCCTCCTGTTCTAAAAACAACGGATTAGCGAAGAATTCGTTGAGTAAGGGAGTTCTATTCCACTCACCCCGAGTGGGTGAATCCAAAATAGGCACTTTTAATTTAACACACCATCTCTAGATAAGTCAACCTATGCAATTTTTGTTGAAAGTTCTCAATTTTTCGCTGGATCAACTATATGAAAACTGATATAATCGTGACCATCGTGACTGTGGTCTTTCAATCCAACCAAAGAGGAGTTGCAAAAACACAATACATGGAAAATCTTTGGGAAATCCCGTTAATTCTCGTTACCGGTGTCTTCGCTGGCTTCCTCAACACCGTTGCCGGCGGCGGCTCACTACTCACTCTCCCTGTTCTAATTTTCCTCGGTCTGCCCCCAGCGACAGCAGCAAATGGCACCAACAGAGTCGCAGTGTTCGTCCAGAATGCCAGCGCAATTATGGGGTTCCGCCGCAAAGGCGTTTCTAATTTTGGTTATAGTGTGCTCCTTACCCTGCCCGCGCTTATCGGAGCATGGTTCGGTGCACGGATTGCTGTTGAAACGGATGACGTTATCTTCAACCGCGTTCTCGCTGGCATCATGATTGCCGTGCTAATTGTGACCCTTTTTAATCCAACTAAGAAATGGGAAAGTGAAACTGCGAACCTCAGCGTATTCCGTAAAATTATCGGAATGATTGTTTTCTTTTTCGTGGGGGTTTACGGTGGATTTATTCAGGCAGGAGTGGGATTCATCATCATTGCATCCTTGACGCTCACAAACGGCTTCGATCTGGTTCGCACCAATGCAATCAAGGTTTTTGTAATATTCTTTTACACCATCATCGCACTAATTGCTTTCTATAAACACGTTGATTTGCGCCTTGGATTAACTCTTGCTGTCGGAAATGCCACGGGTGCGTGGATTGGCAGTCATTGGGCGGTCGAGAAAGGGGATAAATGGATTCGGGTTGTTCTTGTTGTCGCGGTAGTTGGGTTTGCAATCGAACTTATTCGGAGGACGTTCGTATAGGATAACATGCCCAGTAGGGAATGTAGATTCGCGTTGCCTAGACGGATCAACAGCATTGGAGCATGCCCTACGTGTCCTCACCCTCTTCATCGATCTGCGCTAACAATTGCTCAACAGCAACATCAAGTTGACTGTCTATCCCCTGCGCAGCTTCTCCAAGTGCGCGGTCAACTTGGAGGTCAACCGGACGGGCGGTGCCTTCCGTATTTTCACCTTCCAAGGTTGTGACCCTTAACCGGGGTAAACGGAAGACTGTACCATCAAGTAACCCCCAACCCCAAGTCCAGATGACCGCACCGGCTGTGGGCATACCAACCACCTTACCAAGTCCCAATTGTCGGAACCCCTCGCTGAACATCTCTGCATTGCTCCCGGAGTGTTCATTGGTGATCAGGATAACAGGCTGTTCCAAGATGCGATTGCCTGCGAGGTTGGTGTCTGTTGTACTGATCAAACCACGATAATTCGATTGGGTATAGGCTCTGCGGTGCAACACATCGAGGATAAAAGGCGCGATATGTCCACCGGGGTTAAATCGGACATCGAGCACCACCCCTTCTCTGTCGTGGGTTTCGGTATCAAGGTCAGCGATGAACTGAAGGTACGCTTCATAAGACATCTCACGGATGTGGACATATCCAAGTCGTCCATCGCTCTTTTCGTGAACGTATGTCCCATTCCAACGCACCCATTCCTTGTAGCGGAGGTTTCGGTGCTGACCGATGTCAATGGGCTGGATAGTCAGTTCCCGGGCTCCCTCAAGTTGGGGTTTATCGTTGAGTTTCACGGTCACCCGTTTCCCCTGTTTTCGCTGGAGTTGTTCGGGTAGGTTGATCCCTCTATTGAGGGGAATCCCATCAACCGCAACTAGATATTCTCCAACCTGTGCGGGTTCCTCTGGAATTGTTAGTGGAGATTCGGGGATGATCTCAGAAATCTTGAAGTGACCGTCTCCTTCCAACGTTTCTCGATCGAAATCTGCACCGAGAAAGCTATCCGGTGCGCTGTCACTCCGCCCCCCGGCGCCGAGATGGGAAGCGTTCAATTCCCCAACCATCAGATTCAATAGTTCACGAAACTCCTCCTGTGTTTGTACCCCTTCCACCACCGGACGAAACGTCTGGCGTACCTGTTCCCAATCACAACCGTGGAATTGTGGGTCGTAGAATCCATCCCGAATCAACCCCCACGCTTCGTCAAAGGCTTGCATCTTTTCGAGATGAAAGTTGACCTCAACCTCTGCTCTCGTATCTAACGCCTTCGCATCTCCCTCCTTTGCACCATCTTCGCCCATTCCTACTGAATGAATGCGGCCCCCATCGGTATAATAAAACCTTTTCCCATTCAGTATGAAATGCACATTACCTTTCCCGTTGGCAGTTCCTGTCAATTGCTTCGGAAGTTCACCGTATTTATCCTCCTCAAGTGATATACTCCACAGGTTTAGCTGACCCGTCATGGCGGCGCGAAAGATGAGCGTTTTGCTGTTGGGACGAATGCTTTCAGCAGAGGCATTGAGTTTGAAATCGGTGAGGAAACGGAGCCGATGTTTAATTCCTTCAAATTCAATCTCAACCGGCTCAATCTTCTTTTTGCGCGTCTTATCCTTTGACTCTTTACTCTCTCCGTCCTGTTGGTTCTCTGATTCTTTCGAGTTTTCGGTACCTGAATCAGCCTCTTCTTTTTCACCGGACTCTGCTTCGGGCGGCTGCGGCTTATCCGGCTTTTCCTCCCGAAACAACCGATCGAAATCTTCTTCCTTGAAAACCGGTTGAATCGGCTTCAGATCTACCCTCGCAATTTGTGACTCAGCACGGTACTGGCCCGTGTTAAAGATGATAAATTTTCCATTGGGAGACCAGAGGATGTCACCGGTACTGATATTACTCAAAAAGGTCAGCTGTTTAGCGGTATCCGCTTCAATATGCTGAACATAGAGGTTGCTGAAGAAGTTGGGATCCGTTGCGATAAAGGCTAACCACTGGCTATCCGGCGACCACTCAAACTCCGTTGGCTGTGGCACACCTATAAAAGCCTGATCGGTGATGAAAGCTCGTTTCTCCTCGGTTTCTGTATCCATCAGCCAAATTTCGCCTTCGATCCCCGTTGTATCGAGATTCAAAGGGACTTGAATATAAGCAAGCCACTTCCCATCAGGAGAAAACTTTGGCGCGTATTTCTGTTCCGGCGAATCCGTCAGCTGGGTTTCCACCCGCTCTTTGAAGTGGTATTGAAAAACTTCGTTGTGTCCCATCCGATCCGAGATGTATACGACGCGATCGCTTTCAGGATGCCACTGCAACTGGCTCTCACGGAAAGGGGTGTCCGTCACCTTGAACGAATCCCCTCCCTTTTTGACCTTATCTCCCTTGTCTGCCAAATCCGCAAAGACCTCGCCATGAACAATGAAGGCGACCTTTCTACCGTCAGGGGCGAGTTCAAACTCGTTGATGCCAGAGATGTAGCTATGATGTTGGATTGGGTTCGATTTTTCGTCGGTCTGAAGAATAATCTCTACCGGCTCAGCTGCTCGGCTTTTAAGATTCAACCGCCAAATCTGAAAACCGCGTTCAAAGGCGATCCACTGCCCATCCGCGGAAATTGAGGGACGCAATACCCGCCCGTCAGCAAAGTGAGTGAGCTGTTCGACCTCCGCATCACCTTCCAGCGTCATATACCAGATGTTTTCCTCACCGTCACGATCGCTCAGGTAATAAAGCCCAGTGTCGTCAGCGTTCCACATCGGTCTCAGGTTTTTGCCGAGGTATTGCGTCAATCGAAGGTGGTCGTCCGCTCCAACTGCTTCACTGACTATCCAGATGTCAGAATGCCCAGACGGATGCTGTCCACGTCGCCACCATTGGGATCCATTATTGTTAAAAGCCAATGTTTTCCCGTCAGGTGAGATTGCTAAATTGTAGTGCGTCTCTCGCGGATCACCCGTAACTTGGATTGGTGTGCCCCCATCAATATGAATCTTATAACTCGCACCTCGAATCCCATCATAATCGGAGGTAAAGTACAGCCATTGCCCATCGGAGGACCAGCACGCTGGTGGTACAGATTCGTCGTGATAGGTCAAACGTTTCGGTGGTTGGTTCGATTGGAGGGAGATGGTGTAGATATTTCCACCACCTGTACGTTGAGATGCAAACGCCAATTGCGTTCCATCGGGAGAGAAAATTGGATGTGAATCGTCGTTTGCGTGCGATGTTATGCGACTTGCCTCTCCGCCGCCTGCGGGTACAATCCAGACATCGCCCGCGTAGCAGAAAGCGATTTTGCTGCCATCCGGCGAGAGGGAGGGCTGCCGCAAATACGGGGGATTTCCGCTTTCGGCTTTTTCATCAGATTTCATTGATAGGCTTTCTTCTTCTGTCTAGAATGAGGCTATTTTCAGATGGGGCTAATTGTGGAAATAGCTCATTCAAAATCCTGTTTTGTCACCAGATACTTTTTGACCGCATCGTGATTCAGGGTATATCCCAACCCAGGACGATCTGGCACCAGAAAACATCCATCTTCAAACGGGAAATCTTCATTGACTAAGGTATCCTCCCAAGCCATGGGCCCAACCATATCGTAGGGTTGAGTCAGATGGGGCATGCACGCAGCCACATGCAAGCCCATAGCTGCCCCTGGTCCGTACGCCACCGTTTGGGACCAACCGTCCATACCCAATTCATGGGCAAGGCGCGACTGATTAATCGCTTCAAAAGCAGTCGAACCTCCAACAATCGCATAATCAAGCGCCTCCGCATGAAACCGTTGGATCATATCTTCACTGTCATAGACATGGTCTCCCACAGGCAGATGGATGGTCTGCCGTAGACGACGCCACTCAGAAAAAGTGCCACCTGCTGCGCGTTTAGTTATCGGACTCTCTAGACTCTCCACCCGGTGCCCCTGTAAGCGGCGGGCAAGTTCTTGAGCCACCCAGACCTCCTCAAGCCGCCAGCGAATATCGGGGCGCACCGCCATATCCGGTAGGACCTTGTGGATGGATTCGATACGGTCAGCAACATAGCGGATGCGTTCCTCCGGTGTCGTCTCTCTGCTGGTGATGCACTTCATCTTGTAGGCGCGAAAGCCGTGTTCCCACCCCCACTCTGCATCCTCTGCTGTATGCTGCGGCGTCTTGTAGCCGGTACATTGGGTGACATAAATGCGATCTCGGAGTCTACCACCAAGTAAACTCCAGATCGGAACACCGAGCCCCTGACCACGCAGATCGAGTATCGCTTGTTCAAAAGCACCCACCATTGGTGTCGTCAGATTGGCAAGGTTGACTTCCAAAACATCCTGACCGAGCCAGCCGTTCAGTGTTTCCTCCATAGTTGCCGTCGGGGTGCCACGTCCTATCTGCGTGAGTCCTGTCAGTCCTTCGCTCGTTTCGACTTCAGCGATGCCATGCTCAGACCGCTGGTGGGCTGGCTGACCATAAAAGTCATCAGACCACCACCATTTTCGCTCAGGCACGTTGACGATATAGAGTTTGATACGAGTGATTTTCATAACTGGTGGTGTCCTCCGTTATTTCACAGACTAATTGTCAGCCCTTTTATCGAGTGATTGGCTCCAAGCCATGCTCCCAATCGCAGTCAAGGCAGAAGCTGATCCCCCTTGCGAGATGCTGGATCTTGCCGCCACAGGCCGGACAGACTGTGATTTCCGAAGTGACAGACGGTAAGGAGGGCGATTCGTCCTCCTTCCGATGCCCGATTCGGAGGTGTGTACATTCGTAGACATGTCCATTGCATTCGGGGCAACGGTAGAAGAAATTGGAGTGCAATCCGGTAATGTCCGGCGGAATGATGCAATCTAACTCGTAGATAACTGCATTATCACGGATAAGTCGGGCTTTCCCTGAATTTTCAATAGCGATTGCATCCACTTCGTCAAGATTTGGCTCTAGCTGTATAATGAGTTGATCAATCCGATAAGCAGCAACAGCCCACGGCAGTTCCGTCACCCCAAAGATGATACTCGTCCGCTGCGGCGCAAGCCGCTCAAAAATATGGTTGCCAGCGAGTATCTTCACCGGGACAAAACCGTCTTGAAAAGTAAAATAGGAATTTGCCGGATTCAGGTCATTCATAATTCGTACCGCTCAATTCTTGAACTTCAGTTGGCAGATCCACCTACATTGCGGAAATACGCAGCTCGACTCGCTTATCTTCCTCAGTTGCCCCTTACGCTCCTCAATTCAGAGGAATAGCTTACGCATCAACGACAGTGTTTTTCAGGACGCCGATCCCTTCAAGCTCTACCTCTACCACATCCCCAGCCCTTAAAGCCGACGTTGTTCCGGGGGTGCCAGTGAAGATAACATCTCCCGGTTCAAGCGTCATCGCCTGCGAAACAAAACTGACAACCGCCTCCACAGGGAAAATCAGATCTGCGGTGGTCTGCGATTGCACAACCTCGCCGTTAATTCGTGTCTCCAATTGGAGTGTGTTGTAGTTGAGACCGGTCACAACAGCGGGACCGACGGGCCCAAATGTATCGGAGGCTTTTGCACGCCACCACTGCATATCGTTGCTTTGCCATGTGCGGGCACTGACATCGTTCCCGCAGGTAACACCTAAGATGTTAGCAGCAGCTTCTTCGGGAGTCGCCCCCTTCGTACGGTTCTTAATAACGACGACCAATTCACCTTCCGCGTGAACGTTATCGTCGCCAGCCGGTAGCACAATGTTGCCCTCCGGATCGTTTAGGCAAGTAGGCGTCTTGATGAAGATCTCCGGATTCGCCGGCTCCGGCGCACCACCGAGATGGCTTCTATAGTTCAACCCAACCGCTAGAACTTTTCCCGGTGTGACTGGCGCAAGCAGTTCTACATCCCCCAATGCGATGGTGTTCCCGGTTTCGCTATATCCGGTGATTGGGTCGCCATCTATTTCGTTAATAGTGTCGCCCGAAAGCGTCCCGTAACTGACATTTCCATTAGATTGGTATCGAACAAATTTCATAAAATCCTCCAGAATTTTCCCCATAAATGGCAACAGGTTTTTGAATTATAGTAAACACGAGAAATAAGGAGACATGAAGTCCCCCTGACAAGGGGGATTTAGGGGGTTGGTTCTGCATTGAAAGTGTATCAATAATTCTAAACTTTACTATAATAAGGATAAATTTCCTTGTAAACAGCGAACAATTTATCTTAATTCGGTGATATTGTCAAGGGATAATTGATAGCCACTCATGATAAAGTGTTGCTAAAGTTAAGCAAAGTGTGCTAAAGTTAGGAGCAGCAATTCTAAGGCTTACTAAGCACTTTAGACACTTTAATTTTTTACTTATTCATAACCTAAGCTGCTAGTGATGTGCGGCGCGATAAAATTGCCCCTTATACCCGTAGGTCAGGCAAAATGTCCGACCCACAAAGCCCCAGAGGGGCGATAGGTGTATAGCACATCAGCAAACCAATCCCCTAAAGCCCCAGAGGGGCGGCAGGTGTGTCCTAAATTTGGTTATTTCTAATAGATATCGAGTATGAAAACTTGACCTATATGTCTAGCAACTTGCGTTATTCATAAAGGAGAACTCATGCCATACAAACAATTGCTTCCTACAACAGTAATCGGTTCCCATGCGATGCCGGGCTGGTTTTGGACAGCGATGGAGGCAGAAAAACGCGGCGAGTATGGACCGACTGACATAAGAGAGGTTTATGATGACGCTGTCCGGCTGGCAATCTTGGACCAGAAGGAGGCCGGCCTTGACACCATCACGGACGGTGAAATGCGCCGCTGGTATTTCGTACAAAACTTCTACGGACGGATGGAGGGATTAATTGAACGACCTGTCCTCCGTCAAACCGGACTGTATGCGTACGATAGCGTCCCACGTTACAATATCGAGGATCGGGTGCGTATCCCGGCTGGTTTGGGTATTGTGGAGGAATTCCAGTTCCTGAAGGCAAATGCCGGCGAAGGACAGCGAATCAAGGCGTGTTGCCCAGGTCCCTTGACATTGACCATGCACATCCAAATCCGGGATGGCGACCCGTATAAGGACCGTGTCGAACTTGGTTGGGAATTCGCTGAAGTCATCAACCAAGAATTGAAAGCCCTTGAGGCGGAAGGGTGTACTGAAGTCCAACTTGATGAACCGAGTTTCGGCATCATTCCCGGCAAACTTGAAGATTGGGTGGCACTGCTCAATCGTGCGCTTGATGGGGTCTCGGTGCGAAAGAACCTACACATCTGTTTCGGCAATTTGGGGTCACGGCCCCGTGGCAAGCGTCGGTACGACTGGATGTTCCCCGCATTGCTGGATATGAACGTCGACTGCCTGTCGATGGAGTTTGCCAACCGCGAAATGATTGAGCACGATATCTACAGCAGATTCGAGGGACAGTTCGACTTTATGGCGGGTGTCGTGGACATCAAGAGTTTTTGGCAAGAACCGCCCGAAGAGGTCGCCGACCGCATCCGCCAAGTTTTACAACACTGCCCCCCTGAACGATTGAGCATTTCGCCTGACTGTGGTTTCTTCCAACTCCCACGCTGGCTGTGCTGTCTGAAGCTGCAAAATCTCGTCGCCGGGACCCGTATCGTCCGTGCTGAACTGGAAGGCAAATAGTAGCAGAAGAAAACCGTTGGAAAAAGGGACTATGAAACTCTCTGTACACAAGGTGTATAACCTAAAACATATCGCTCTTTCCGTTTTACGTTTTACGCTTCACGTTTTACTCCTCATCTACATCCCCATCGCTAACTCCCAACAAACTGTCGATGAAACCGTCTCGGCTGTAACTCGAAGAATCCCAACCACATCAAGCGATTGAGCAGTTTCAGGGCTTGGTCAATTTAGCACCCGATGAATCGATCGGTTACGGCAACCTCGCCGTCGCACACCTACGCCTCAAACAGCATGAGGAAGCGGAAGTATGGATTAAGCGTGGGCTTGAAGTCGAACCGATGGATAGTCAATTACATTTTATTTTGGCGGAGATCTATCAATCGCGGAGCAGAGCCACGGAAGCGGTTGCAGCGATTCAGGAGGCGGTGAAACTTGCGCCGGATGACCTTGAAACTCGATATAAACTGGCACGTCACTATCTCAGTCAGCGGGACAACCCAGACGCAATGGATGAGGCGATTTTGCATCTGCGGGAATTGCGAGATCGAACCCCAGCGAATGTAGTGGTGTTGCTCAAGTTAGCGAACGCATTTTTACGACGAGAACAGGTTGAGGAAGCGAAGCGGATTTGCATGGAGTTGAATGCCCTGCTGTGGGATACCGATGAAGAGTTTCTCAAGTATCTGAAACAGGGACTGCTTTTGATAGGTCAAGGCGACACCAAAGGAGCCGCCCGATATATCCAGATTTTTGAGAACGTTCAAAAACGAAGTCCCCGCTACCAACAGGGAATCGGAGAGTTAGTGACGAACATCTTGGGGCATCCGATTGAGAGTTTCAGTTCCGGGTTCAAAGCAAGGATCAAAGCAAAACAGACGCTACCAATCAGAACGAACTTTGTCGATGTGACTCAGGAGGTTGGGCTTGGCAACCTGAACGGGACGCGCTCCAAAATTCTGCTGACAGACTACGATAACGACGGTAATCTCGACCTATATACCACCTCCGCTGTTTTAGACGCTGAATCCAATCTCTTTCGGAATGAAGGTAGACAATTTGTTCGCACTACTACAGTCGGACACCGCGGAGACACCGCCGCTTTTGCTGATTTAGACAAGGATGGCGACCCAGATCTGTATCTGTCCGGAGACGAGGGAAGCACTCTCCTTCTCAATGATGGAGCAGGTAACTTCACCGAGATGACGGACTTTGCTGTCCCCGCCTCAGATCAGCGTTCAAAGGACCACGGCGGAGGACCAAGCCTGTTCGTTGATTACGACCATGACGGCGATCTGGATCTTTTCACAACAGGGAACCGAGTGGAGATGTATCGCAACAATGCCGATGGCGTCTTCAGCGATGTTAGCGATCAGACGTTCATCCCATCGGAACGTCCGGGCGCACGGGACGCAAGGCTCGGTGATTTTGACGATGATGGTGATCTTGATCTGCTAATCGCAAATGATGGGAATGGCTGTACGCTCTACACCAATCTACGTCAGGGGAAGATGCAGGCGTTGACCGATGAAATAGGTGTCTCCCAAAACCACGTTTTCACAGCAATCGCGGTCAGTGACTATGACAACGATGGCGATATTGACCTGTTTCTAGCAACCGATGGCGAAACACCCCATCAGCTCTATCGAAACCGCGGCGACGGGACCTATGCCCCCGATGGGCGTTCACACGAAGAGACGCTCAACGATGCAAAAGGTGTGCACGGTTTAGATGCCCATTTCCTCGATTATGACAACGACGGTTTCTTGGATCTATGGCTTATCGGTACACCGAAAAAGGGGGATGGACGTGGCGTTTTCCTGTTTCGGAACGATGGGACAGGACGCTTCACCGATGCCTCCAATGTCTTGCCCAATACGATTCGGAGTGGAGGTGAGGGCACCGTTGGCGATTATGACAACGATGGAGATCTTGACCTGTTCCTGACCGACTCCGATGGCGGAGTGGTTGCGCTACGCAACGAGGGTGGGAACCAAAACAGTTGGCTGCAAGTGAAGCTGGAGAACATTGACGGCATCGGCGCAAAAGTGGAACTCAAGGCCGGCGAACTCTACCAAATGAAATATGTTACCGACCCGATAACACATTTCGGTCTGGGGAAAGAGAAACAGGCGGATGTACTACGGGTTGTCTGGACAAACGGCGTTCCACAAAATGTCATCACCCCCAAATCAAACCAACTCATCCTCGAAAAGCAGGTGTTGAAGGGCTCGTGCCCATTCCTCTACGTCTACGACGGTGCTGGTTATCAGTTCGTAACAGACCTCCTATGGCGCAGCCCACTTGGAATGGTTACACCGGGGGGATTTCTCGCTGCTGCTGAAACCGCAGATTACGTCAAAATTTCCGGTGAACTCATGCAGCCGAAAGCGGGTGTCTATTCGCTTCAGATTACGGAGGAGCTATGGGAGACCGCCTATTTCGATATGGTCAAGCTGCTAGCTGTAGACCACCCTGCAGGCACCCAAATCTTCGTTGATGAGAAATATACGCCACCACCGTTTCCAGACTTCAAAATCTACACCACGAAAGAGATTCATCACCCACGCATAGCACTCGATCACCATGGATACGATGTCTCCGAAGCACTCAAAGCCGTCGATTATCGCTATGCGATTGAACACGAACCGGGACCGTTCCAAGGTGTCGTTGATCCCCATTTCATCGTTCTCGATTTGGAGGACGTGCCTGATGATTTAGGACTTACTTTATTTCTCACAGGCTGGATCTTCCCAACAGATACCAGTATCAACCTTGCACTCTCACAGAATCCGGCGATTAACCCTCACTTTCCTTATCTACAGGT
>JAGWBT010000141.1:372-806 GCA_021295755.1 Candidatus Poribacteria bacterium | reverse complement strand
ATCTGCATCAATCTGACGGGCAAATTCCTCTCGGAAGATCGGCAGGTCAAAATTGCGACCAACATGCAGATTTACTGGGATGCAGCGTTTTTCTCTATCGGCGGGACGGACGTGCCGACCCGCATCACGACGCTATCTCCGAACCACACAGATCTCCACTACCGCGGCTTTTCCAAAATGTATCGTCCAACCCCCCATGCACCGCATCTGTTTGATTACAATAAGGTTACAACGGCAAAACAGTGGCGAGATTTGGCGGGGCATTACACCCGGTACGGAGAAGTGACGCGCTTGCTGGAAGAGATTGACGATATGTATGTCATCTTGAATGCTGGGGACGAGATGACCGTCGAGTTTGATGCGGCTGGACTGCCGCCATTGGAAGATGGCTGGGAACGGGATTTTATCCTCTACAGTGATGGCTGGGACAAGGA
>JAGWBT010000141.1:0-360 GCA_021295755.1 Candidatus Poribacteria bacterium | reverse complement strand
CCGCTGCCATTCCACGACATGTCCGCCTATCCGTATCCTGATGCGGAAAAATACCCACAGACCCCAGAGCACCTCCGCTATCAACTAGAATACAACACACGCCGCGTGACGCACGAGCTGCCACGTTTCTAAGGAGGTCGAGATTCATATCTCGACAAAATATCTACATGAGGTGTTAAAAAATGCACGCCAAAGCACTTGTCTCTGACGAAAATCAGAATTTTAGCTACGCTGATGTCACCTTGCCTGATCCAGGACCGGAACACATCCTGATACGGGCACTGTACAGCGGGGTTAGCATTGGAACGGAGTTCGCCCTGATCCGTAACAAGATATCTACTTGGGGACAGTATCCAATAT
>JAGWBT010000140.1 GCA_021295755.1 Candidatus Poribacteria bacterium | reverse complement strand
AAATTCACGAATCTCGATTTGTCCCGGTGTCGGCATTACCGCAGCCTGTACTTGCATTTTGAAGACTCCTTTATTTATTTTTATGGTATGTTTGCTTTCCTTGATTGAGGTTCAGGATTACCCTAATTATTTAGTATATCATCAAAAGAAGATGATAGGGAGACTACCTCGCTATGTTGAGTGTCAGGCTTTACTTTAGAATCACCATCCGTCGCGTCGCTGTGAAGTCTCCTGCTGTCAGCGTGTAAAAATAGAGACCACTGGCAACAGATTCACCAAACTGATTGCGTCCGTCCCAATATACCGCACGGCTGCGACTCTGATACATACCCGCTGCTTGATATCCCAACGCTATATGGCGAACTAGCTGCCCGTTCATATCATAGATTGTCAGCGTTACCTCTGCGGGGAACGCCAACTGATACGGTATCCATGTCTCCGGGTTAAACGGATTCGGATAGTTTGCCAATAGCAGGGTTTCTTCAGGAATCAATGAAGCTAACAGATTTTGGAGATTCTCTATCCCCTGTTTGAAGGCAAGTGAACCGTCATCTTCCAATCGTGCCTGCACAATCCACGTTGCTATCAACGTCGTATCTATGCTTTCTATCCCACCCACGGGTGCAGCAGGTGAGCCGGCAAACGCTTGTGCCACCCGGACGAGGTCGAGGATATTGACAACACCGTCACCGGTAACATCCGCCGGCGAATCCGCTGGTACGTCTTTCCCAAATTGCTGTGCGACGAAAACCAGATCTAGAATATTCACCTGTCTGTCCCCATTCACATCCCCAGCGACAACTTGTTCCTCCACAGTAAGGGAGATTTCATAGGGGTCTACAGGGACGCTCCACCCGGCGCTAGCATTGAACTGGAGGTTTTGCAGTGTCACTTTGGTCTCACCGCTCGATATTGCCTTGAATGCTACATGAAGCAGGGTGCCAGTACCACTTATACCTTGGTCACCCTGCCTCTCCGCACTGAGCCCTGTAAGTGTACCCGCTGCGCTATCACGGCTCCCACCCTGAAAGGTGGTTGTTCCACCACCCATATTCAGTAAATCGCCTTCACTCACACCAACGGCTTCGAGGGCAGCAGGATCGAAGGCAATATTAAGCTGCCACTTTGCCACGTCGAAGACTGTTTCTGCGTTGATGTTAATGGTAAACCTATTGCCGGGGTGAATAGGCGTCCCGGAAACAGTGTGGTCGATGCTAGGGGGTGGCGTCGCCCAATCGGGTGCACCGGCTGAAATCCAACTCTTAACTGTCTCAATCTCTGCATCGGGTAGAGGAGGACCACCAAGCGGCATAAGTGCACCCCCTTCGGCAAGGAGCCGCTTATACAATATAGACGCATCAGAGTCTCCCGGAACAACCGCTCCTTTTTCGATGAGTACACTGTGATCTTCAATTAAGAGTATCGCTGCAAAGGGAGCACCGGTTCCGTGGCAGCTGAAACAACTCTTTTCAAAGATAGCAAAAGCCTCCTGTGCTATTTGGGCAGATACAGTTTGAGAACCTGCAGCGAGAAACAGAGCAATGAGTACAAGTATTTGAAACGTCTTACAATTTGTCATGCGTTAATCCCTCTCTTGTCAATGAATACCGTCGTTTTATGAAAAACCCTTTATATATCCGTTATCACCTGATTTGCTGGTCAATCTGATCGAAAACACCTCGCACCCCTTCCTCAGTTAACTGCGGAAGAGGCTGAACCAGTCGAATGTGACCCGCACGACCGATCAGCACAATCGTCGGTATTTTGGGAGCCAACCCATATTGCCGAGAGACTTCACCTGTCCAGTCCAATAGGAAACTTGATAGATTAAACTCTTCCGCAGCATCTTGGACCTCAGCTTTAACCTTGCCCTTCAGAAACAGGCGTGCAGAGAACGGCATACTAGATCCATCGGCAATAGGGAGAATCTGCATCCCTTCAGCATAACGCTCAATGAATAGATTTAGCCATGTTCCCCCGTTATCGACACTGTCCCTATCAAAGCCGAATAGTAACACATTTTCCCCACGGAATTGGCTCAATCGAATTTCTTGATCATTCTGATCTTTGAGGGTGAAATTGGGGGCTGGTGTCCCGTACTCTGGAATGATAAGTGGTGGAGAGGCACAGGTCAAAAAAATAAGTAGAACACACAGAATCCAGCCGAGCGAAGTGTAAGATGCGAAATGTGAGACGTGAAACGTAATCCGTAATGCGTCATCCGTGGATGTATTTGCCTTCCTCCGTCCCATTCTGGCTTATCGACAAGATGGCCAATCTCAATAGAGATAAGATCCAGATTACCCTCCCTGCCGTCCCTCCTTCAGTGCGTCCGTTTAATCTGACCAGATTGGTGTCAATACCTTCGTCAATTGGATCAGGCTATCCAAATTGTGAGCTGGCAAGAAATAGTCAACATACGGCAGCGCCGTGCGTATGCCACGACAGATCGGCTGATATCCTTCACTGCCGAGTAGGGGATTCAGCCAGATTAACTTATACGCTTGGCGATGCAACACCTCCATCCCCTTCTGGAGGATATCCGCTTCGCCCCGGTCCCAACCGTCACTGATTAAAATGACAACAGTTCTGTATGCAGAGAAAGAGCGTCCAAACTCGCGGTTGAAGGCAACGATACTCTCACCGATTCTCGTTCCGCCCGACCAGTCAGGTACAACCTGCGCGACCTCACGGAGTCCTTCTTCAAGCCCTTTACGACGGAGCAGCCCGGTGATGTTCGTGAGTTCTGTACTAAAGACCGCAACTTCGACCTCCTCAAGCGCTTGCTGCATCCCGTAGATAAACTGGATTAGAAAGGTGGAGTAGTAGTCCATCGATCCACTGACATCGCAGAGCAGTAAGATCTTATTTTTCTTTACCTTTCGACGCTTCCGTATCAATTTCAGTGGTTCCCCACCGTAGGCGATGTTTTTACGCCAACTCTGTCGAAAATCGATCGTCTTCCCTTTGGTACTGGTCTTTTTCCGGCGGCTCAGTTTTGTCGCCAACAGTGGAACGAGTTTAGCGATGACCTCTCGTGCTTTTTGCATCTCCTCTTCCGTGAACTGGCCGAAATCCTTTTGGGTCAAAACATGCTCGGCACTATAGGCAACAGTATCCTCTTCTCCCTCCTCTTTATCGTCCTCCATCTCTGTCCACTGGTCTAGATTTACGACTGTGTCTTCGGCATTGAGCAGATCCTCAAGGGACATCGTCTGCTCTTCTTCCGTATCAAGCCCCAACTCTTGGGGGTCGGGACGGGGGTATCTCCAGAACCAATCAAAGACGATATCAAATGACGCCCGATCCGACTCATCGGCGATCAGGTTCATCTTGGCGGCGTCGTAGAAATCCTGTTGTCGTCCAATATCGATTAATTCAACGCTTCGGCAGAAACTGATCTGATTCGTTGTGGTAACATTTACGCCCATCTGCTTGAGCAATCGGCAGAAAGCGGTAATTTCTTGAAGGAGAGGTTGTTGGTTAGTCATTGATTAAGTCCAATTTTCGATGGCGAGTCCGGGGACTCAGATGATAGTGTTTGTATCCAAGAGTACCATGCTTACTGAATGCCATTAGCTTCGCGGTCAAAACGCCGGCGTGCTTCGTCCTTTTCGTCTCTTTTCTCCTGAAGATAGCGACAGAATTCTTGATAGCGTTCATCTCCAAGATCTTTTTTCAGGGAATCTGCGTAGCTTTCAGGCGCGTTGTATTTCAATTCAAACGCTAGATGATATTCTTCTTCGATAAATTCCTCAAGGTTCATGATAAAATCAAGGTCATCTTTAAGCGCATTGAGTTTCTTTTCGGTGTCGGGGCCCAGTAGAATTTGGACCATGCTCTCAACTCCTCTTACACTGCTAGTTGTCGTGCTTAACACTATCCACGCATATACCGCCAATCCGCTTTTTCGACATCATTCGCCTCAGAAGCACTTCTGGCACCATCTACCATCTTATCCAAGCCCACTTCTCGTGCCCGCTGAATATCATCCTGATATTTGAAAATGCAACCGAGCGTTTCATCAACGATGGCCGGATCCAATCCGTCCTTACCCAACGCGATGAGGGCAAGTCCCCAATCTAATGTCTCTGCGACTCCCGGCTTTTTGTAGTAATCCCCTTCCCTAAATACCCGCATCAGGTTGCAAAGTTGCTGTGCAAGCATATCGTCGATATGCGGCAGCTTGGCTTTAACGATTGCGAATTCCTTCTGGACGGACGGGTAATCTATCCACTGATAGAGGCATCGACGTTTCAGGGCTTCGTGAATCTCCCGCGTACGATTTGAAGTCAGCACCACATAAGGAATATGTCTGGCACGAATGGTCCCAATCTCCGGAATGGTAATCTGAAAGTCTGACAGGATTTCGAGGAGGAACGCTTCAAATTCGCTATCACTTCGGTCTACTTCATCAATAAGAAGCACAGGCGGTGCCGCGCCATCAGTCTGAATGGCTTCGAGGAGCGGACGTTTTAGCAGAAAATCCTCGCTGAAGATGTCATCACCAATCTGCTCTTTGTCCATGCCTCGTACTTCGTCGATGCGCAGTTGGAGGATCTGTTTCGTGTAGTTCCATTCGTACAACGCACTGTTTACATCCAGTCCTTCGTAACATTGCAAACGGATTAGATTCCCACCGGTTGCACTTGCCAAAACCTTTGCGACCTCTGTTTTGCCCACGCCGGGCTCGCCTTCAAGGAAAATTGGTTTGTTCAGGTGATGCGCTAAGTAGATTGTCGTTGCCAACGCTCGATCAGCGATGTAATTCTGTTCCACAAATGTTTCTTGTACCTCTTCAATTGATTCAATCATTGATTATCCTTTTACAATTATAGTGGACCTTAGAATTAATGAGACACTCCAAACCGGTGCGGGTGAAAACCGCACCTACCGGGGGCGAAAGTGTCTATTTATTTTTAGAATTCACTATAGATTTTAATCGGCTATTCCATTGTCACGCAGACGAGGATTTTCGTAACGCTTCCTCGTAATCTGTCCGATAGTCGATATCCGTCAATACTCGGTCAGTATCGACAGTCACATAGTGGATGTCATCTTTATATTTTTTGAAAAGCGACCGAACACCGCCGCTATCCTCATCCAGTGCGAGGAGGTCAGCAGCGTAGCGTCGGTGAAAAATTACCGGATGCCCGCGCCGATAGTTATAACTTGGCACCGCAATCCCACTCTCTGCTTGGACGTATGTATCAATAACTAGATTAACCAGATCTGGCGTAATGAGTGGCAAATCTACCAGTGTCATCGCAAACGCATCGGCGGACGCTGAAATTGAGCGTACACCACACTGTGCGGAGGTCAGCATGCCCTCCTGATAATCGGGGTTGAATGCGATTTTGACCGGTTTGTGCTGGATGTGCGCTTGAACCTTCTCAGCCTCGTGTCCAACGACAACAATAACTTCGTTCAGTTTGGATCCAAGCAGATTATCGATCACGGTTTCGATAATCGTGCTGTCGCCAAAAGGAAGGAGTTGTTTGGATTCACCCATGCGGGTGGACAACCCCGCAGCGAGGATGATGCCTGATATTTTAGGTATCACTTGGGGAGGGCTCATTTTAGGTCTGAATTTGGTTCTCGCTTATGATGGGTGATGAAGTGCAAATCACGATTCGTTTATTTGCAAGGACAAAGTGAAGCGTCGGGATTCGGAGATCCCTCCTACCGGAGAATTAAATGACCCTAATCAATCACTTGTGCCCCTTGGGTCAAACTTCCAATCAACAGATCGCTCATGCTTTCTAAGGCTCAGATGGAAATGATACACGCAAAAACCAATTCCATCAAGTTTTATTTTTTTGAATTGGTATATCCGAAGTAACACTACGGATCGCAAACGACCAGTGACCGCGCCACGCCACCCTGCTCTAGGGCATCGAAGCCGTCGTTAATTTCTTCCAACGATAGTCGCATAGAGATCATCTCATCGAGTAGGAGTCGCCCTTCCATATACAGGTTTGCCAAGCGTGGAAAATCAACGCGCGGCCGACTCATCCCGTATGAGGTACGCACGATTTCACGTTCTCCCATCATGATGTGGAAGGGGAATGAAACCTCTTCCCCGTACGGAGTCTTTCCAAGAATGACGACGCGTGCGCCGGGGCGTGATGCCTCTAATGTCTGTCGAATCGAGATGTTCTGACCTGCAGCTTCGATGGCGGTATCGGCACCCCGTCCCTGTGTGAGGTCATGCACAAATTCGACAGGATCAGTTTCCGCGCTATTGACAACGTGCGTAGCACCAAACTTTTCCGCCCACTGCAGCTTCAACGGATTAATATCGACGCCTACGATAATAGAAGCCCCTGATATACGAGCGCCCTGCACTGCGCTGAGGCCTACCGCGCCGCAGCCAATCACCACAACGCTGGTCTCCGGTTTAATGCGTCCCGCGTGAACAGCGCCGCCGTAGCCGGTCATGACGGCACAACCGAGTAACGCAGCCCGATCGAGCGGAAAATCCTCCCGTAACCGTACCGCCGCCTGTTCAGGAATCACGTTGTACTCAGCGTGTGACGAGACGAGGCTGTAGTAATGGACCGGCTTCCCGTTCAAAGACATCCGTGTTGTGCCATCGAATAGTAGCCCTTGTCCATTGGCATCTTTTGCGACCTCGCAGAGGATGGGTTGACCGTGGTCACAGTAGAAACAGTGGCCACAGTTTGGACTCCACGAACACGCCACGTGATCGCCGACTTTGACACGGGTGACCCCCGGACCGACTGACTCCACAACGCCAGCGCCTTCGTGCCCAATCACAGCTGGCAAGTTCACGGGTTGGTAGCCGTGCATGGTTTCCCAGTCTGTGTGACAGAGGCCGCTAGCGGCAATTTTGACGCGCACTTCGTTTGGACCGGGATCTGCGATGTCGATTTCCTCAACGGACAGTTTTCCGGGCGTCGAGTGTAGGACAGCTGCTTTCATTTTCATGGCGTTTTCCCCCTAACAAAGCTTCGGATTAGAGAATGTGCGGGCCTAACTTAGTCAAGAACACCAATTGTTGGTCCAAAGCTATCTTGATATGCCTGTGAATCGACCCGTGCGTCAATCAGTGTCGTTCGGTCTGCCTCCATCGCCAGTTTCAACTCACATTCAAACTGCTCAGGCGTGCTTACCGTAACCCCTCTCAGACCACACGCTATGGCGATTCCAGCGAAATCAACGGAATGGAAATCCAAAGCGTACTCGGGCATACCACGCGATTTCTGACGAGACTTCATTGTTCCCAGCGCTTGGTCGTTGATAATAATCAGGGGCACGGCTACGCCGGTGCGTGCAAAGGTCTCCAATTCACCCAGACGCATCAACAAACTCCCGTCTCCACCGATGCCCACCGCAAGCATGTCGGGTTTCGCCAGCTTTGCACCAAAAATAGCGGGCAGTGTCAACCCCATGGTTCGTCCGCCGGTTGTTCCCCAATAGGTGTTCGGATCTTCCACACCCCAGAGATGTTCAAGCATGGCAATGTAAGCACCGGTCTCCGAAAATAGGACACCTTCCGCCGGCAGTGCGGCGCGGGTGATTTCTATGATGTCTTGGGCGGTGAATTGAGCGCCTTCAGGTCGCTTGAAATTTTGGAGCACCTTTTGGCGTATCCCCTGGATCTGGTCATCGGAAAAGCCGGGCTGATTGTGTGTAGATAGATTTTTCAGCGTTTCTTTCAAATCTCCGTCCACGCGCACCTTCGGATCCGGCGACAGTGTTTCGTATTCTGGACGGA
>JAGWBT010000139.1 GCA_021295755.1 Candidatus Poribacteria bacterium | reverse complement strand
TCGCCGTCCAATCCTTGTTGATAGCGCAATTCGATTCCTAAAGAATCCAAATCCTTTAGGTTTTGGAGTATGTCAATTCTCCTTTATACCATGTGATGCAATTTGCTGTCAACTCAATTCGTTTCAAATATGAACAAAGTTTCAAGATGAAACAATTTTGAGGATGGTCTGCCTTCGTTGCTGCATCGGACGTTGACACACGCCAGCGGTTTCAAATTGAAACACTCGCAGACTCACGTGAAGAGGTCCGTTGATTGCTCATTCATGCCTGATATCCAGCACCGGTGCAAGTTCTGCCGTTTTTAAAGATCTTGGCATCAAATTTGCTTAAAGCGTAGGAAATCGTAACTTCGGTTGCAACAGGAACTGTCATCTACTGGGACCGGGCGCAGGCGCTGCCGCCGCGCTGGCAACGAAATCCATTGAGCGCAGCTTCTCAAATACTAAGGCACTCTTAGAAGGGTTAGCGGCGCGAGAACGGTGGATATCCAATAGAACGATAATTATGTTGACAAGAATCTATTAAAAACGCTGCATTTTAAATGAGGAGTGTGCAAAATGGCTGAAATGACGTCTGACTTCGTACAATGCATCCGTGTCGAAGACATCCCCGAAGGATCAATTATTGCTGTCAATATCGAAGGACATTCGGTTGCCCTGACTTGTAGTGAGGGAAAGATCCGTGCCGTGGACAATCGTTGTCCACACATGGGGTATCCCCTGAGTCAAGGAACAATTCATAACGGCATTCTGATCTGCCATTGGCATCACGCGCGGTTCGATCTGGAGAGTGGCTGCACGTTCGATCCGTTTGCAGACGATGTTCAATCTTATCCGGTTAAAACCCATGATGGACAGGTTTATGTCAATGTCCATGCAAACGGGGATGATCCCACTGTGCATTGGAAACGACGTTTGAATGAAGGACTTGAGCAGAACATCAACCTGATTATCGCTAAGGCAGTCATTGCACTTCGCGCACATCGCGCCGCAGCGGACGATATCGTTGAGGTTGGTGCACTGTATGGTGCACATAGGCGCCGCGCTGGCTGGGGACCCGGGTTGACCATTCTCACAGCGATGGCAAATGTCGTCCCACAACTTGCAGAAGAGGACAGAGTGCTTGCACTCTATCAGGGATTACTCCACGTTTCACAGGAGGTAGCGGCTTCCCCGCCGCGTGTGGAACTCATGCCTCTGGAGACAGATAGACATTCAATTGAACGCTTGAAAGAATGGTTCCGATATTTCATCGAAGTCCGCAATGCCGATGGCGCAGAGCGTACGCTGTTGACAGCGATCTCGTCCGGAGGAACGCCTGCACAGGTCTGCGATATGATGGTCGCCGCAGCGACGGATCACTTCTACCGGGATGGTGGACACATACTCGATTTTATCAACAAGAGCTTTGAACTGCTAGACCGTATCGGTTGGGATAAGGGGTGTGAAATTCTGCCAACGCTCGCCAGTGGTCTCGCGGGTTCATCACGGGCTGAAGAAGAGAATCGGTGGCGCAGTCCGATAGATTTTGTTCCCCTGCTCAACGATTCATTTGAAGAATTGGAAGCACTTGCAGCAGAAGGCGCAGGTAAACAGTGGGAGGGTGCTGAGCAACTGGTCGAGGTTTTACTAGGCGATGATCCCTTTGCCACGGTGGAGGCACTCAAGTCGGCGTTCAAGGAGGGAGCGACGCTGACGGAATTAACGCAGACGCTTGCCTACGCGGCGGCGATGCGGATTGCTCGTTTTCATACAAAAAATGAGTTTGGTGACTGGATCGCGGTGCTACACACCTACACCTACGCCAATGCGCTTCATCAGTGTGCAAAGCGTGCCCCATCGTTGGAACTTGCCCGTGGCATTTTTCATGGTGCAGTAGCAATTTACTTTGATCGCTGGTTTAACATGCCCGCTGCACGGCTACCACAACATCGACGGGAGACTGACACGCTTCCAACAGACGCGGATGAACTGCTCAATGGCTTCGTGAACCTTCTTAACACGCAAGCCAGAGCGGATGAGGCAGGTATGTATGTCTACCGCTACCTCTCGCTCGGGCACCCCCGTGCCGCTATCATCCAGAAACTAGGGCACGTCCTGTTGCGCGAAGACGCGGAGTTCCACTCCTTCCAGATGCTTGAAGCTGCGCTACATCAAATGGAGGAGTTGGAGGAAGAGTCTGCTCAGATGACATTAGTTGCAGCTGCCCGGTACTTAGCAGCACACGCACCAACCGCTCGTGCGTTACGACAGACGGCAAATCTAGCACTACGCCTTCATCGGGGCGAGGATCTCTCTGCTGACGATCCTAATGAAGTGGTCGAGTGATGGTTTCCCATTAGGATTATACTCGTGCAACTGATTGCGTGTCTTCCATAGCTGGACAAAATCTACTATGCGTGCTTAGGATCTAGATTTCTTATTGTCAACACGTCTATAGTGGACCTTAGAATTAATGGGACACTCAAAACCGGTGCGGTTACAAACCGCACCTACCGGGCCCGATAAATCGGGATCGCTGCACAGAGGGGCGAAAGTGTTTATTTATTTTTTGAATTCACTATAAATAAAATACAACACTTTTTAATTGGGTTGACAAGACATGCCAAACGCGCTACACTTTACAATAAGTCAGATTCAATAAAAAAACGGCGGTAATTTCTCACATTTGACGGCTCACGTGACAAGGAGGTTGACACCATGAGTATTTCACCCCGTACCTCTCAAGAAACACCGGCAGGTTCAATCAACTTTGAAGATCTTCCAACTGTAGATGTTGTGGAGGAAACCGATCTGGTCTATCACCAACTTTGCCCCGCCGATACCGTTGGAGAAGGCGATGGGAAACCTTTTCATGTAGATGGAACGCACCTTGCTGTCTTTAAGTATCAGGATAAATTTTACGCGGTAGACAACCGTTGTCCGCACATGGGCTACCCGATGTCCGAAGGCAGTGTCCGAGATGGTGTGTTGATTTGCCACTGGCATCATTGGGAATTTGACCTCAAATCGGGCGGTTGCTTTCTTGAATTTGGGGACGATCTGAAGGCGTTTCCTGTTACGATACGCGATGATGGGTATCTGTACGTTGGGCTTGCCCGTGGAGAGCGAGCCGCAGCGAAACGTCGTGTCATTGACCGTGGCAAGCGCGCCCTTGAGCGCGGACTCAAGGATCGGAGCTCCTTCTTCATTGCGAAGGCGGTCACAGCCCTCACCGATGCGGAGGCAACACCACAGGAGATTATCCAACAGGGACTTCACTATGGTGCCCACAAAAGTAGTGAGGGTTGGTCGTCCGGTGTGGCGATTCTTACGCTCGCAGCAAATTTGTGGGACGAGGTTGCCCCGAAAGATCACAACCTATTTCTCGTGCATGGGCTTGTGCAGATCAGTCGTCGGACATCGGGGAGTTCGCGTCCATACCGCGCGCCCTTTCCCTCGATGGCAGAGGAGCACGACCTCACAACCCTGAAGCGATGGTTCCGTTATTTTATCGACAAACGGGACCGGGGCGCTGCAGAGCGCATTCTACTTACACTGAATGACCGTGGATACGGTAAATCGGTCATAGCAGATTTTGTGTTCACCGCTGCTACCGACTTCTATTTCACCGGCGACGGTCATGCTCTCGACTTTGCGAACAAGATGTTTGAGGCGTTGGATTACATCAAATGGGAGGGTGCACACGAGATCTTGCGTCCGATCGTAGTTGATTTGGTCAGCCGGACGCGGCATGAAGAGACATCTCGATGGGCGGATAGTGTGCCAGTGTTAGAGCCAATCTTCGATCGCCTCGATGAAATCTGGCAGGAGAACCAAGCCAACGAGGCGGAGCTCGATATTTCGGAGTTTACCCCAACGATGCTTGGCGACGATTTTGTGCCGATTGTTGCGGAGATTGAGGAGAAACTTCGCGCCGGCGTGAAACCTACCGACATCTGCCGAGCTATGATTTACGCTTCGGCGATTCGGACCGCACGCTTCCATCTCAAGAATGAGGGGGATTGGCACGATGTGGCAAATATCTACTCCTACGCACACGCGCTCTACTGCACGTTCCACTACGCGCCGAGTGCAGACCTTTTGCGAGGAATCTTCCACGGTGCCGTGTTCCTGAACTACCTACGCTGGTTGAACATGCCGGCAGCACGCATTCCTCGCCCCGGTCAACGGCTTGATGAAACCTTTGACTCCGTTGATGAGATGTTGGATCGTTTTCAGGAATTTGCCGACTTCCAGAAGGTTTACGAAGCGGAAATCCTTGTAAACCAATATCTGGAGGAGGGGCATGACATTGACGCGCTCAAGCGTGCATTGGCTCATATTTTACTCCGTGAAGATGCTGAACTTCACATGTTCCAAGTGCTCGAAGTCGCCTTTAGGCACTATGCACTGACCGACGATACCGAGGAGAAGCGGATGCATCTCCTCGCAGCGACCCGTTACATCACCGCACAGAAGTTGATGAAGAATATCCTTTGGTCAACCGAGAATGCGGAACGTTTAGCACGTGGTGAGTTGCTCAGTGAACGTGAGGATGATAATTAGCGATTCAAGCGAACAACGAAAAAAGGGCGCACCCGCGGGTACGCCCTTTTTTGTTTTGCGAATGTCCTGACAACTGGGGCACAAATACCTCCCAGATATTCCCAACGATACGGGAGATAAATCAATGACAAAACAATTGTTCCATTTGATTTTATTTCTCCTAGTGTATGTATCAATTCCATCAACGGCGATGGCACAGACAGTAGCCATCCCCGACCCCAACCTCCGCGCTGCGGTTGAGACCGCCCTCGGCAAAGCGTCAGGTGTCCCAATCACTGCGGTGGAGATGGCGACTTTGACGCGCCTTGAGGCAAGAAAAAGCGGCATTCAGATACTGGCCGGACTTGAATACGCAACCAAGCTGATAGTGCTGGATCTGGGGGGCAACAGTATATCGGACATCTCGCCTGTGGCAGGCTTGACCAACCTAACAGAGCTATGGCTTTGGGGCAACAATATATCGGATATCTCAGTGGTAGCAGGCTTAACCGAGCTGCAGCGGCTGCATCTTGGGGGGAACAATATATCGGACATCTTACCTATGATAGACTTAGCCAACCTGACACAGTTGTGGCTTTGGGGCAACGATATATCAAACATCTCAGTGGTAGTAATCTTAACCAGATTGCAGTGGCTGCATCTTGGGGGCAACAATATATCAGACATCTCGCCTGTGGCAGGCTTGACTGACCTGACAGGGCTGAATCTTGGGGGCAACAATATATCGGACATCTCGCCTGTGGCAGGCTTGACTCATCTGACATGGCTGGGGCTTAACAACAATAATATATCGGATATCTTAGCAGTAGTAGGCTTAGCCAATCTGAGACAGTTGTGGCTTGTGGGCACCTCTGGTAGCAAATCCGGGATTGGGGGCGGGAGACATTGTTGATGTGACTCAAAACCCCCTCAATAACGCATCAATCCATACCCACGTTCCTACCCTCCAAGGTAGAGGGGTTACGGTAGGGGTTAACGAGCTAACGGCGGAGGATATCCCTGACCGCAACCTCCGCGCTGTCATTGAGACCGCTCTCGGTAAAGTACCGGGTGCCCCAATTACCGTAGGAGAGATGGCGACTTTGACGCGCCTTGTGGCTGGAAACAGCAACATTCATACGCTGACCGGACTTGAACATGCAACTAACCTGACAGTGCTGGCCCTTGGGAGCAACAGCATATCGGACATCTCGCCTGTGGCAGGCTTGACTCACCTGACATGGCTGGGGCTTAACAACAACACCCTCTGGTAGCAAATCCGGGATTGGGGGCGGGAGACATTGTTGATGTGACTCAAAACCCCCTCAATAACGCATCAATCTACACTTACATTCCTGCCTTCCAGAGCCGAGGAATTACGGTACAGTTTGATGCCCCAAAGCCTGCGACGGTTGCTATCTCCGAAGGTGGACTTACGGCTCAAAAAGTGACGGAACCCCCTCCTTCCGTTACAGACGAAACCTTGCAGCGTGGCTCGGAATCAAAGACAACGCTCCAGACGGAGCCCATTCTCGTTATGGACGAACCATTGGCTGATATTGGTCAAAGTCTCGTGGAAATTGCCCAGCGTGTGAGTCGTCAGAGCACGAATCAGACGGTCGATCTCGTGTTTATTGTTGATTGGATGCTGTTAGTTAAGAAATTAGATAGGAGAGTGGAAAAATTTCAAAGATGGATCGCCGATATGGCCAGCGTCTTTGACGAGTCAATGATTGATTATCGGGTCACCTTCATTTATTTCCAAGCGGACGCCTCAGAAGCCAGAGGCAAACCGCTAGAGAAAGGGCTTCTCATATTTACAAGAGGTTGGAGCCGATTCTCCGAGAAATTTCTAACATTTAAGGGCATAGTTGCCAGAGACGGGCTTGACGCGATCATGACAGGGCTTGCAGAATTGGAATTCTCCTGGGAAGCCGAAAGGCACTTCCTGAATACCGAAAAGTTCTTTATTGTTATGACAAATAAGGCGTTGAAAACGGACTGGGGAATCGGACGTGAAAATGAGCTCGTCGAGAAAATCGTGGACCGGTGCAAGCAAGATGGAGTTCAGATCAATATCCTTGGAATCGACGAAGCGGTACAGATACAATTAGCTAACCTGACCGGCGGTGAATGGTACCAGATCGAACATATGCCTCTAGCCGAACATGAGGCTCTAGCCAAAGGTGAAGATCTAGGAAACAGGCCTATGCCCTTTTTACCCAGGATTGACATGGTTTTCGAGCGCATCGCTCAACATATCGCTAAGACAGTGACGCAACCTGTCGATATCGTGTTTATCTTTGACTCTAGTTTGAGCATGGAAAATAAAGTGGAGGAAATCTGCACAGGACTGGATAGGTTGGTCCATGTTTTGGACGGCGGAGGGCTAGACTCTCGGTTTGGAGTCATCCGGTTCTGGGCAGCGGGAGGCGGCAGAAGTTCGGTTACAATAACGAAACCGCCGTTAAATGCCGAGCAGGTCAAGAAGTTGTTTCGGAGGTCAAAGCGTGGTAGTGCACATCTGCTGGACGCAATTATGGAAGGGGTCCCCAAACTCCAAACGCCTGATGATCGGCAGTTGGTGTTGATTATTGTCACTGATGAACTCCCCAGTAGCGGGCCAGGAACAGGGTATACATATACAGAGGCAATTGAAGTTGTCCGCCGCGCCGGTGCACAAACCAACATTATTGGGGCTGCCGTCCCGTTAGGTCCTGAGGGTGGTGTACTTGTTGACGCTGACAAATTCCAGCGCCGTATCACCGTGGTCACAAACGGGAAATACTACATCATACCGGGGGCTATACCGCCACGATCGGGGGATCGCAACCGATAAGACCGTTTTAAGGCTTGATGACGGTTAGAGGCATCAGGCACACTATTGGCGCCCGATGAATCGGGAAACTACAATAGAGACGCCATAAAGAACCGTAGGGAACACCGATTGGTATTCCCTAAGGAAGTGCGTAACTTCTATTTTTAAACTATGTTTACGCAACAAGTTGTCCACGAGCGTCAATCTCGTCGCGCAAACATTTGCGACAGTAGTAAATCGGAAGCGCTTTGCGGTAAACAAAGCCCTTCGCTTGTGTGCCACACTTTTCGCAAGTCTGATCCTTGATTACATGGATTGCCTTGGTTACTTTTGATGCAGATACTATTTTCACTTGAGGTTCCTTTCTTTGTGTATATGAATCATACTCTCACTGGGTTATAAAGGAATAGGTATTTCACAAAATGCCAACTCTTGTTTTCCTTAATGTGAATTATACCACACAAACGTGAAGTGGTCAAGTAAAATTATCAAAATTTTCTAGATATTATAGGGTCACTTAGTTCTTCTGTAGGAGGGATCTCCGAATCCCGACATCTCACTAAATAGCCCTATAGATATTATGATGATCTTGACAACGCATGAGAGCGTATGCTATCCTTAAATAAATCACGCCGGTGTGGCAACTGGTTAGATCCACTCATGGAGACAAGCAGCACATAGGCAGCGCAACAAAACGCTATCGTACGCTTCAGAGAGGAGAGGGGGTAAGATAGATGGGTGAATGGTCGCCCTCACATCTGATCGTGACAGGAATTGCTGTTGCAACAATCATCGGACAGCTTATCGTGATACTGTCACGACTGAAAACGATAGCCGAACGGTTGGAAAAGCGGATAGATAAGCAAGATGAAACGATACGACAACAAGCCGATACGTTCTTTCATGCCTTAGAACGCCTCGAGGAACGGATGGATAAGAGGTTCGTTGAGATCGTCTCTACAATGAATCAAGGTTTTTCAGATGTGAGATCGGAGATGAATCAACGACTGTCCAATATGCAAGCAGAAATTCGTGATGTAAGAAAAGAGTTGGGCGATGTGAGAAGCGAAATGCGGCAACTCAACCAGAATCACATCGAACACTTGAATCGGCATCATTCGGAATGATACGTAATGAGAAGTTACGCACTTCAGCCCCGATCCTATTGGGGCAATAATTATGGGCACCCTTCATATAGTTTCATTCCGCAAACTGTAGACATAGGTGATTAGATTGGGTACAAAAGTTATCGCTGCGATGAGCGGTGGTGTTGATAGTTCAGTGACCGCGGCGTTGATGGTCGAAGCCGGCTATGATGTGATTGCAATTACCATGCGACTCGGTACGCACGACACAATCGAGATCGAGTCGGACAAGCCGAACTGCTGCTCGCTTGAGGGTGTTGAGGACGCACGACGCGTTGCTACACAACTGGATATACCGTTTTACGCTGTCAATTACGAAGAGACTTTCCGTCAGAGTATCGTTGATTACTTTGCTGAGGAATACGTCTCTGGCCGGACACCGAGTCCGTGTGTCATCTGTAATCAGGACTTGAAGTTTGGGAAACTACTTGAACTCGCAACGCAATTAGAAGTTGACTACGTGGCGACAGGCCATTACGCCAGAATTGAGCACGATCCGGAGACGGGACGCTATATCTTGCGCAAAGGGCTTGACTCCCGCAAAGATCAGTCTTACTTTCTATTTTCGCTGACACAGGCGCAGTTGCGCCGAGCGTTGATGCCACTTGGTGGGTATGAAAAGGATGCAGTAAGAGAGGTCGCGCGGAAATATCAGTTGCGGACGGCGGAGAAGCCGGAGAGCCAAGAACTCTGCTTTATTGCAGACGATAACTACAAGCGATTTCTCAAGGATCGGATCCCAGAGAAGATTCAGGAAGGCGATATCGTTGATCAAGAGGGACGTGTGCTCGGGGAGCATCAGGGAATCCCATTTTACACGGTTGGACAGCGGAAAGGGTTGGGGATCTCTGCCAAGACGCCTCTCTATGTCACTGAATTAAAGGTCCGCGACAACACCATCGTCGTTGGAAAGAACGAAAATCTCTTGGCAGATACGATGCAGGTCGAGGAGGTCAACCTCATGACGATGGATAAGTTGCCGGAGCCGATTCGAGCGGAGGTTAAGATTCGCTATAAAGATACAGGTGCACCGGCGACGATTAATCCCTTGAGCGACACAGAGGTAGAAGTCAAGTTTGATCAACCACGTCGTGCCGTGACTCCGGGACAGGCAGCGGTGTTCTACGATGGTGATATCGTTGTCGGGGGAGGTTGGATTAAGTAGATTTGTCGATGCGGGTGGAAGATGGATAGCCTTGAAGCACAACATCGAAAAATTATCATTATCCTCGTTATCGTGATACTCGCGGGCGGGGTATATTGGATGCTAAAGCATTTTCACCCCTCGCTTTTTCTCGGTGAACCCGATTTCGTCGTCGAGACAGAAATAGCCCCACCGCCACCCACGCCACCGCCACCCACTGCAAAGTCAGAGGTTGCTGTCCATGTGACGGGAGCAGTGAAGTCACCGGGCGTTTACTATCTTTCCGCCGGTGCGCGCGTCCATGAGGCGATTGAAAAGGCGGGTGGGAGAACAGATCTAGCGGATATCCACAGTCTCAATCTTGCTGCTAAAATTCGTGATGGGCAGCAGATTGATGTCCCAATGATTCGCCAAATCCCTGATGTGAAACCGGCTGCGCCTAGCTCCAGCGCTGCTCAGGAGTACACCATTCCGACCTCACCGGGCTCCTCTGTAACTCCGCAGCCTTCCATGAGGCAGTCTGCACCGTCAGACGGAGCGCGCATCAACATCAACACCGCGACCTTGCAAGAGTTGCAAACACTACGCGGTATTGGTCCTGCAATGGCGAGACGCATTATTGAATACCGTCAAACCGCCGGAGGGTTTTCTACCGTTGATGACCTCACAAATGTCAAAGGCATCGGGGAGAAAACGCTGGCGAAGATTCGGGATAAGATCACCGCTTATTAGGAATCCGATCGGAGATTTTTTTTTCATTTGACCCTTGATGCAAGTGTGCTATAATTGCCCAAACTCCCAAACTTTGTAACCTTTTTTACAAGGAGGAATCAGTAATGTCAACCCTCGTACATGTCGGCGTTCGTGCCACCAATTTGGAAGAGACTATTCGATTTTGGCGTGATGCCCTCGGATTGAAAGTTTTCTCGACGATGGACGACTGCTACGATCTCACCGATGGCTACCACAACTTCCGGGTGTTTCAGCACAATGGGCCCCAACGACCGCCGCACGTCGGTGGAATGTTGGACTATCTTCACATCGGTGTGCGTGTCCCAGACCTACAGGAAGCCGCCAAGCGGTGTGAGGCGAATGGGTTCACGATTATATCGGATGGGGTCGGCGGAGAAGAATACGATCCGAATTCGCCTCCGGACGAATCGTTCAAGGTAGAAGACCCCGACGGAATTGTCGTGGATGTGACGGCGGACGATGGTCAGTGGCCGGGCGTTCAGCCACGATAACGAACAGCTTCTGTTCTTACGCTTAAGCCCTATGGACAGCACATAGGGCTTTTTTATTTGCCTGATTGTAGTTGTTATTGCCAACCGTTCTATCGCATATAAGCATAAAAAACGCTTGACATCGACTTCCTCCATTTGGTATTATTCTACCCGCTCTCGATTGTGCCGAGGTAGCTCAGTAGGTAGAGCAGTGGACTGAAAATCCATGTGTCGGCAGTTCAATTCTGCCCCTCGGCATCCCTATCCTTACGGTCTCATCATTTGTGTTGGGACCGTTCTCCTTATACGCCGGTGTAGCTCAGTTGGTCAGAGCGGTTGATTCGTAATCAACAGGTCGGAGGTTCAAATCCTCTCACCGGCTCCATCTCTGGACTTATCCCTCCTTCTATCCCATTCCGTATTACCGAAGATTTTAACTAGGTTGTAAAGAAGCATTATACCCTGTCTGGGGCTACCTAAACTTTTCTTTACTTACTGCGTCTACTACGGGACAAATGCCATGAAAGAAGATTCAGATCGTTACCTTGTTAAAAGAGCACAATGCGGAGATACCCGCGCTTTTGGTGAGTTAGTTCAGAAGTATCAGCGGCGAATTTACGAACTCGCTTATAACTTTACTCACCATCCAGAGGATGCGTATGATCTATCTCAGGAGATTTTTCTTAGAAGTTTCAAGGCACTGAATCGTTTTGAAAGTAAATCCACATTTTACACATGGATTTATCGGATTGCCAAAAATGCGTGCATCGACTATACACGGCGTCGCGCAAGTCAAAAAAATATCTCTTTTGCCGATGAATTCCCGGCTGACGATTTCCTATTCCCTTCGGGAGGTCCCGAGGATGTTACAGGGCACGGCTTAGAACAGGCAGAACTTGGAAGGGAAATCAGGAATGCAGTTCAGCAGTTATCTCCGCGTCAGAAACAGGTGTTTATTTTGAGGCACTATGAGGGATTAGCGCTTCGCGAAATTGCTGATACGCTCCATCTGCGTGTTGGAAGCGTCAAAGCCCATCTATTTAGCGCAACGCGAAAACTACGTGACCTACTTGCACCTTACTTAGAAAATTAACTCGTTATGAAGTGTAAATTAGTTGAAAAATTAATACCAGCATACATTGAGGGAACGTTGTCGCCAAAACGGTCCCAGCAATTAGAACTCCATATTGACGATTGCTCTCACTGCCAAAAGGAATTGCAAACCTTTGAGGAGACGATCCATCATGCCAGAAGTCTACCGGTAGAGTATCCCACGCCAGAGGTATGGAAAGCGTTTTGGCCCACTCTCCGCGTAAGGATTTCGCAAAGTCAAACATTTGAAGAAAGCCGCCTGCCCCTTTGGGTAAGGAGGCATGGATGGAAAATGGCAGGTGTGGCTTGCGTGCTGATTCTTCTTTTAAGTTTTTGGGGACTTTCCACTAGTCGTTTGTTCAAGGCTTCGACCGAAAACCCCACTTTTGATACGCTAATCTCTTCAAGTTTCATGGCTGAAATTCCTGTAGAACAGTTGCGAGCACAGGTAGATTATGAGCTTCAACGCCTAGATGTGCCTTTAGTTTGGGACAACCGGAGTTCGCTTGTCGATGAGATCCGAATACCAAATTCGGAGGCTTCCACCGACCTTGTCAATCAATGGTTCCATGTCATTACTTCCGAAATTGATGTTGAGTCTGTTGGAAACGAAGTTTTCACTGACGCTATTCCTTCGACGACAGATCGAATTGATTTTGTTACCTTGGACTAAAGAAACTCCCAAAGGAGGATACTATCTATGAAACGCCGTTACCTACTATTACTCTCCGTTATTCCTGTGGTACTCGCGCTAGTGTTCTTGATTCCATTTCTCAAAGCAGATACGCCGTCTCCTCGACCAACAACGTCAAGCGAGTTGGCTGAATTGGTTGAAACCCTCAAAATTTGGAAATTGGTTGATGCGGTTTCGCCAACAGCGGAGCAGAAGCTGCCCTTGTTAACCCAATTCAACAGGTTGGAAAAGTTAAAAATGCAGTATCGGCGGGAACACCGGCAGAGTATGAACCAGCTAAAGCAGTTACAAACTGCGACGCCTGACTCTCAGGCAGGAATCGCCGAATTACAAACCGCTTTAACGCACCATAGCGAAGTCGAGAATGGGTTCATTGCTGAAAGACAAAAGATCATGGCTGAGATCGATCAGATCCTGACTGTTGAGCAACAGGCCCAATTTATCCTTTTCACCTATAGCTACCGTCAAGAACTGAGAAAAGCGTTGCAGACCTTGATTGCAGTGCAAGAGCAAGGGAAGACGACGGATATACTTGCAGCTAAATCTGTAATCAGATAGCAAACGATTTCCTACAAAAGATAGAAAAGCCGTCTAGAGGTGATTCCTCTGAGACGGCTTTTTTTATTTCCCCTCAATTTTTTCGATAAATTCACATACCCGCGCCACAAACAACTACACTTTTTTGTTAGATCTCCACTGATTGAGGTGCAGTCACTCGGTTTACTAGTGTGACATTTCTGCAACGATGGTGTGGCACGGTTTCGACAACCTTCCTATAAGTACGACCCTCCCTTTGAACTCACAGTTCACCTCAAAAGCATATGCAAGGTCGCCCGGAGAGCGGGTTTACCGACAAACTCGGTTGTTTGCACAGCTCCTTCGGGTGATTGGAGATGACTGTGGTATCTAAATTGCGTGTCTAAATTGCGTGTAGTTGATGAACGCAGTGAATTTCGTGTGGCAATATCACATCAGATTTCATTTATGGTGAATTAGAGAAATAAGTGGACATTTGGGGTTATTTGTGGGTACAGATTTCCTAATCTGTACATGTGCATCGGCAGTGTCTAAGTAATTCTATAATCTACCATAGCTTCATTGGTCATGAGGTGTGAGATATTCATCACCAACTTAGAGGGCGCATGATGAAGAACGTGCTTCAACGCTATTTTTTTATCATACCCGAAATCGTGCGGCGTATTGGGATGGGCGGAATGCGTTAGGAAAGCGTGTTGCAACAGGCGTCTATTTCTATCGGTTGGAGACAGCGGATTTTACGGCGACGAAGCGGATGGTAATTGTCAAATAGATTCATTTATTAGTAAGTCAAATTGCTAGATCACTTGTCAGTCGAAATTCATATTTCGGCACCGCAACCTTGCTTTGAATCCCGATCTTATCGGGGAGAAACGATGTGTATAGTCCGGGCATATCTTAAGGTTTTTAGCCCCAGCGGGGCGACATGTCTATAGAAAAGGGTATGCCCACAACCCAAAGCCCCAGCGGGGCGACATGTGTGTCGTAAATGCGGCTATTTCTAATTGCACATTGAATATGGAAACTTTTCCTACGGTCTAACCAGCAGCCTGAATTATAGTGTACATCAGCAACACATACCATCTACATCGGAGCCCATTGCCAACACTTCAGTTCCCAATCATGCCCCTTCACTGCAAGCGCCGCCGCGTAACTGGGGGCAGGGTTTAACGCCTGTAGCGACCAACGGGAGGTTTCTTGAGGATGGTTTTGGGTGCGCAGCAGCGCTGCCGGCTCCCCCGGCGTCAGCGAAACATCGAACGCACTCAAAGGAATAGACATCCCTTTTCCTTCCGCCTTGATATAGGCTTCCTTGCGCGTCCAGCAGTTAAAAAAACCTTCTTTCCGC
>JAGWBT010000138.1:11535-13124 GCA_021295755.1 Candidatus Poribacteria bacterium | reverse complement strand
TTTCAGATGGGGAGCGATAAAGGTAGACCCAATGAAACACCTGTGCACCAAGTCTCGCTGGAGGTGTTCTATATCGACAAGTACGAAACGACCAATGCCGACTATCGAGCATTTGTTTTGGCAAACCGTCAATGGCAGAAGTCAGCCGTCAATGTGCGGGACTATCTCAAGCATTGGGCTGGAAACAACATTCCCATTGGCATGGACCGATATCCCGTGACGTATGTCACCCATGAAGCGGCGCAAGCGTATTGCGAATGGCGTGGGAAACGCTTGCCGACGGAAGCGGAATGGGAGAAAGCAGCACGAGATGGGCAGCCAGATCAACTCTATCCGTGGGGAAATCAGGTTGACTCAGATGCAGCAAACTACGATTCGAGGGAGGTGCGTAGCGGTGGACTAAAAAATATGCAGCGATACCTGAAACCTGTTGACCATTTTCCACCGAATGGCTACACCCTCTACAACATGGGAGGCAACGTGGCGGAATGGTGTGCGGATAGATATTTACCGCGTTATCGCAGAAATGATATGAATCAACGAGCACTTCCCCCAAAGGGACCGTTTGTTGCTCGTGGTGGAAGCTGGTTTGATTCAATATTCGATTTGCGTTGTGCTGCGCGCGCTCACGCCCTATCAGGCGCATATTACCATATCGGCTTACGGTGTGCCAAATCCAAGAATTGACAGGGATTGTCGTACTATCCTTTTTCGTTTGCGCTCAACCACCCTATGTGCTAAAATGCACAAAACACCGGCTTACAATCTTATAACCTATACCTGAAACTGTCGAGAGGAGTATCAAGGAATGGAATATAGTATTTTAGGCAATTCTGGCGTCCAAGTTTCACGACTTTGTCTTGGCGCGATGATGTTTGGCAGCCCAACGAATGAGAGTGATTCAATCAAGATTATCGAACGCGCAATAGATGCTGGAATCAATTTTATCGACACGGCAAATGTCTACAACGCAGGCGAATCGGAACGAATTGTTGGCAAGGCAGTCCAAGCTTGCCGTGATGATGTGCTATGGGGGAAGGACTTAACCGATCCGGTACGAGTCGTCACCACATCATGATGGCGGTGGAGGACAGTCTCAGACGGCTTGATACAGACCGGATTGATCTGTACTACCTTCATCGTTGGAACGCGCTGACATCGATTGAAGAATCGCTTCGTGCGTTGGATGATTGCGTCAGGCAGGGTAAAGTCCGTTACATCGGTTGCTCTAACTTCGATGCGTGGCGACTCTGCGAAGCGTGGTGGAAGAGCGATCGTATGAATTTAGAAAAATTTATCTGTCTGCAACCGCTCTACAACATCGTTAATAGGGATATTGAAGTTGAATTATTGCCGTTTTGCAAAGCCTACGACGTAGGTGTCGTGTCCTATAGTCCGCTGGCGCGTGGTGTACTAACGGGAAAATATCTGCCCGGACAACCGCCGCCCCCGGACTCACGGGCGGCACGTCAAGACCGTCGGATTCTACAAACCGAATTACGCGAAGAAAGCTACGAGGTTGCACAAAAACTCCAACCGTTAGCAGCGGCACACGATAAAACGCTGGCACAATTTGCCTTGGCTTGGAC
>JAGWBT010000138.1:0-11438 GCA_021295755.1 Candidatus Poribacteria bacterium | reverse complement strand
CCCGGCGAGCATACTGGGAAAGGTTATAACGATCCCATGTACCCTGTCTTGGGACGCTCAAACCAGTAGCGAACCCGAAAACCATTAGCTGATTGGCTCATTAATGAACTAATGAACTCTTGAACCAATGAACCAAGGAGGATAGTCTAAAAGGCGTGCCCGATCGCGTAGGTGAAAACCGGTATGAGCGATGGTTTTTCCGGTCCATCCAATAGGTACGCCAAATCCGCACGATAGACTCGAGATCCGCTCAGTTTGGGAAGACCTAACCGCAGCCCAAATCCTACACTCCGCTTGGGGGTTCCTATATCAACAGCATCCCCCGTCCAGATATAACCAACATCAGCAAAGATTGCTGACCCAACCACGATCAGAGGGTGTTCCCAGAAAATCGTTCGGCTTTCAAGGTTGAGGCGAATCCTTTTGGTGCCACTGAATTGCCGGGGGTCATATCCACGCAGTCCACTGTTTCCACCAAGAAGCACCTGCTGTTCTCCCTCAAGTCCGAATTGCATCTCCGCAGAAATCTGTGCCGCAAGGGTTTGGCGCAGAAAGAGATTCTTGCGTACTGCTTTGATGCTCGCCTGTAACACCGAATCCTCTTCTTCATGCGCTACAAAACGGGTTGTAACCCCGGCGCGACCGTTGACGAAAAGCAGATCTTGATATGCCTGGGAGCCGTTGAGAAATAGACTCACCCTTGTTTCTCTGTGGTCCGCGCCGTAAAACGGGGAAGCGCGACCGATTGACACGCCGTACCCATATCCGACACCAATGTCTTCAACACGTCCCATCTTATTGAGAAAGCGTGTGCGGATAAAGCTGACTTTTCTATGACCGAGTGAAACCCCAATCAGCCTTGTGTTTCTGTCCTGAAAGTTAGCGGTGGAAGATGGCGATCTCTCAATCTCATCGAAATGGGTCCGTTCAGAAACCGTCCAGAGTGCAATCTGCGTCTGTCGCCGACGGTCACCAAAGGAACGGATGATCTGCCCGGACTCCGATTGCCTGCTTTGGGTGAAGACAGCTGTTTTCACACCCTGTTCATACCAGCGGGCTTCATCTCTAGATTCAGCGGCTGTAAACTCCGCGCTCCATCGGGTCTGGAGTGAATACAACGGACGTTTTAGACTCGACTCCCATGAGATGCCTTCCCGCTTTTGGGTATACACGCCATCGAATTCCCAATGTGAATCAAACAGGCGAAATACCTTATAGAGGCCACTGATAAGATGGCGTGGATCTTCTCCCTCTTCACGGATCTGTTCGTAACGGAGGCGACCGCTGTCCCCAGAACCAAATACATTTGAATCGGACAGTGCAACTAAAAAACCGGTTTTATCTTTACTGAAGGCGGGGACATCTAAGGCGGGAAAAAAAGTCCACAGGTCTGTGACTTCGACCTCTATTAAAATAAGATTGGTTTCTGGGTCCCGCGTAGCAAGGATTTCCGCGCTTCCCAAATACGGCTTTCGGCGCAGGATACGCTCACTTTCCAGTTCATCGTCCTGTATGTAAACATCGCCGCGCTTAAAAAGCAGTTCTTGCCTGATTACATCCTCTTTGGTGCGGCTATTCCCTTTTATTGTAATTGCCCCAATCCTTCCCTCGTCAATGTAGATTCTGATATAGACGCCATCAGAAAATTCCAAGAGTACAAGCTGCTCCGGATCAACTCGAGCAAATTGAAATCCATGTGCTTGGTAGAGACTAGCAATTCGCTCAAAGTCCTGATGCAGCAGCTCTAGATCATAATCACCACCGGCTTTTGACTGCATCAAGTCGAGAATCGCCTCGCTAGAGAATGCTTCATTTCCGGTCACAATAATATTGCGGATTTGAACCGAATCGGCAGGTAATATATGGGGAAGAAGAATTAAGAGGATAAGAGCAAGAGGGCAAAGACATTTCATTGGCAAATTGATAGATACTATTCATGTCTGACTTGGCACAGAATCATCAGCAATCGCACTTTCTCGATTGGACAGAAGTCCTTCAATCAACATTAAGATGAGGGCGAGAAGTAGTAACTCACTCCAGATTTCCACTCCAACCCGGTAGGTGTTGAGCGTCTGTTCTAAAGCCTCTGATTCTGAAATAACCTCTGTCTGCGCCCCAATTCGCTCTGCAGCTTCCTGAATGGGGATGGGTTGTAGGTCCGATTCCGTTGCATCAACATTCACGGCGAAAAAATCTTGTAGGAGTGTCTCTCGACCCTGCCCCTCAACTTGATAGATGCCGGGGGCAGCTGTCCCGCTAAACGTGAGCGAACCATCCTCGGTAAGTGAGAGCCTCTCCGACGAATGGGTTGTATCTCCCAAGCGCGTTATCTGTGTAGTTGTTGCTCCACTCCAACGGTAGTTTGCCGTGTAGGACTCGCCAATAATTAGGTTTCTTCGATGCGTAGATTGAGCTGCTTTTGTGTAAAGTACAGCTTGTTGCAACAGTGGAAGAAAATTCTGATTGACCAATAGGCTCGATGCGTCCAACTGAACGGCAGATACATTAAAGAGCAGTGCTATCCCTCGGTCAATAGGGCGTTCGATAAGAAATGGTGTACCATCGCTCAATTGCGCAACAATCTTTGCATCTTCAGCCGGCTCCAACTTCAAACCCTGATAAAATTGTGGGGCGTATTGTCCCGCAAAATCTTCTCCCTTAAAGACCTCAAAAATCGGGGAATCCGACTTGTAATTTGACAAGGTTACTGGCGGCTGCCACGTCATCGGTTGACCTACATCTGCAGGCAGCCAATCGGCAAACGCATTATAACTAGCAGTATCAACGCCATCACCCACAAAATAGATGACACTTTTGCCTGCCCGCATGAACGCTTGCAATTGTTGCTGAACGCGAGCTGAGAATGTCGGTACATCTGCTAAAATCAGAATGTCATACTCTGTTAGCGTTAGGTCCTCTAATGCCTCTAGAGAAGCGGTCGCAGGTAAAAAAGAGGAACCGGTGTTTGGCTGCGCCTGAACTGCTGGATTTAATGCAAGCGCCAAGTACATCGTTTGAACACCGACGCAAAGCACGCGAATTTGACCATAAGCATCAAGGACGAAATAGCGACGATTATCAATGGGCAGCCGATCTGCAGTCAATTCCAGATAGCCGGTATGCGTGCCGGGTGATTCAAATTGGTGTGTAAAAGTCAATGTCACCGATTCACCCGCTCCTACCTGAGGGCTTATGGATCGGCGTTTCTGCTGGTCGATAAACAGCGTCAGTGTCGTGTCAACCATAGGTGCATCGGAATGAACCCCTATTACTACCCCCAATTCAATGGGCAGCCCCAAACCAATTAGTTGGTTAGAGGTTCGAACTTCTTCAATGCTTATATTATCGGTAACTTCATGATCAAGAGGAAGTAGAAAAATCCTTGACCCAGATCGATTGGGCACACGATTCCAGTGCGTCCAACCGTTACGACTAAAGTCGGAGATTAGGTAAATCTCCTTGTTCGGATCGTTGGACGCTTCAAGGAGGTCGTGCGCCATTTCGAGGCTTGGTGGGACCAGCGTTGCGCGGTTAGAGATCTGGGAACGACGAATCGCCTCCCTCACCTGATTCAGATCTTTCGTCAATTTGGGAAAGAGTGGATCAGGGACATCAGACATTAAAATCACGGAGGCACTGTCACCGCGTTGAAGGGATTGAGCAATCTCAAGCGCCATCCCTTTTGCGACCTCAAACCTTCCTCCCTGAATCCCCTGATACCCCATACTATAAGAATTGTCCAGAATGATGACAACGCTGGTTTTTGTTCTTCCGCCGGCGAAGGCGAATCGGTTTTTAAGCAGAGGACGTGCAAGTGCGAGAGCAATCAGTATGATAATCAACACTCGCAAAAGCAGGATTAGCAGATGCTTAAGTTGAATGCGCCGAACATTTTGCCGATAGGCGGCCAGAAGAAACATCAGGCTGCTAAAATCCACCGTTTTCGCTTGATGACGTCTCCAAAGGTGGATGATTAGCGGCACAGCGGCCGCAAGTATGCCCAACAGGAAAATCGGATTAAGAAATCCCAATAGTTTTGTGCCTTATCTCGTTAATTAGCAACCGTAACGACTTAATAACCCTTCTGCTTATCTATGACGCTCAACAGGGGTTTATCCGCCATAAGCCTTTCGAGGTTGTCACAGAACAATCCAATCGTCCGGTCAAGCCGGATCGGGGACCCACCCGCCGCGTGAGGCGTAATAATAACCCTAGGCATATCCCAAAGTGGGCTATCCTGAGGCAGAGGCTCCTCTGGTGTTACATCGAGTCCCGCTCCGCCTATCCGCTTCTCGTCCAAGGCACGGAGGAGGCTTGGTCCATCAACGATCTTGCCGCGTGTTACATTAATGAGTAGCGCGTGTGGTTTCATCCGCTGAAATGCTTCATCATTAAACATACCGTGCGTTTCCGGCGTCAAAGGAGCGCAGATTGATACAACGTCCGATTCCTCAAGGAGATCGTAGAACCGGTCCATTTTCCAAACTTCATGAACGAACGGCGGCGGATCCACATCTTCCGGATCAACCGCGATTACGCGCATATCAAAGCCTTGCGCACGTTTAGCAACATCAATCCCCGTGCCACCAAGTCCAACGATGCCAAGTGTACGTTCTTCAAGTTCCCACGTCTCTCCACGAATGGACATCCGGTTTTCCCAAGTCCGTTCACGGACAGCACGGCCAATCCCTCGGAGTAAGCCGAGGATCAACGCCCACGTCTGATCCGCGAGATGGGGACCGACAAATCCTTTTGCACTTGTCAGGATAACATCGCTTTCGACAAACTCAGGAAAAAGGACACCATCAACGCCTGCGCCGAGTGTTTGTACCCATTTGAGTTGTCGAGCGTTTTCAAAGAGGGGACGGCTAACTCCACCAAGAACCACGTCGGTGTCTACAACCTCTTTGAGCTGTGTCTCATTGTCTTGGGGTTGGACGATCTGAATGTCGTCGGAAACCAGTTGAATGCGTTGCAGGTGTTCCGGCTGAACTTCCGTATTAATCATGACTTTCATTTGCCAATCTCCTCATGGTTTGGAATCGTCTTTACAGATTTCAGACGGTTTCCAGCTTAAAATATTACATTCCCAATTTGAAAGGAGTAACAACCGTGGAGTATTCACGCTTAAATCTGTTAGTAACCGCAATCAGTTGTTTAGCTGTTTTGGTATTTCCTATCTTTGTCACAGGATGTGGCGATAGTGGTGATGATGACGATAGCATAAGTGGTGATGTCGTCGCACCCGATCCAGAACCCGTCTCAGAACCAACACCACAACTAGAACAACAACCTCAACCGGAGCCACCACCTCAACAACAACCGGAACAACAGCCACAACCCGAACCACTACCTCTACCGGAGCCACCACCCGGCGTTTCGTTCCAAGAAGATATTTTACCCATCCTTCAAGCGAGTTGTGCTGTTCCGGGGTGCCATGCTGCCCCCAACCCACCGAAAGGACTCAATTTGGAGACGTACGCAGACTTTGAAAAAGGGGGCGTATTTAACCCCGGAGATAGCAAAGGCAGCGTGGTTATCCGGCGGATTGATGGCGGTGGTATGCCGCCGGGCGCACCGTTGGCTGAAGACCAAATTCAGCTTTTCAAAGATTGGATCGATGAGGGCGCGAAAAATAACTAAGAGACATCAATACGCATCCACTCTAGGTCGGGGGAGCCATCTCCCGACCTGTTTCATCAAATTCTTTGCACTGGAGACCCCCATCCTTTAGGGTGGGGTTACTGACATCGTAGCCGATTTTCCATCTGAAGTCAATGAGATAATCATGTTTACCCCACTGCTCCAAGCCGCCGCACCAATGTCTCCCCAATCGTCGCTGGGCTTTCAGCGACAGCGATGCCAGCCGCTTCCAACGCTTCAATCTTCTCCGCCGCCGTGCCGTGTCCGCCGGAGATAATCGCCCCGGCATGTCCCATCCGCTTGCCCGGCGGTGCAGTCTGCCCCGCGATAAAGCTGACAACCGGCTTGGTCATGTTTTCCTTTACGAATTGCGCCGCTGTTTCCTCCGCAGTCCCACCGATTTCGCCAATCATGAGCACCGCGTCTGTATTCGCATCCGCTTCAAACAACGCCAACACGTCAACAAAATTTGTACCGATGACCGGATCACCGCCAATGCCAACACAAGTGGATTGACCCATCCCGAGCTTGGTCACCTGATCCACGGCTTCATACGTCAATGTCCCGCTGCGGGAAACAATGCCGATTTTACCGGGTCGATGAATGTAGCCGGGCATAATCCCGATTTTGCACTCGCCGGGCGTGATGACGCCGGGGCAGTTTGGGCCAATCAGCCGTGTTGGTTTGTCCTCCAAATACCTTTTGGCTTTTATCATATCGAGGGCAGGAATGCCTTCTGTAATACAGATGACCAACCGGATGCCTGCATCGGCGGCTTCCATGATCGAATCTCCGGCGTCAAACCTCGCAGGCACAAAGATGACGGACACCTCCGCCTCTGTCTCTATAACCGCTTCGGACACGGTATCGTAAACGGGGATGCCATCAACATCTGAGCCCCCTCTGCCGGGGGTAACGCCTGCAACGATTTTTGTGCCGTACTCCACACACTGTTGCGTATGGAATCGGCCTGATCGACCCGTAATCCCTTGAACAACCACTTTTGTATCTTTATTCACAAGAATGCTCATTTTAATTCCTTGTTTACGGCACGCGGAGCGTGCCTACTACAGGTCTCTAAAATAATGTAAGCTGCTTTTCCGCTTCAATCTGTTTTTGGGGTAGGGAAATTTGTCCTGCTGCTGCTTGATGTGCGTATCGCGTGGTTTCGGGCAGCCTGTACCGCTGACAACAGGCGAGCGTCAACCGAATTGCTGAATCTAGGGAGATCTGATGTCCGACCGAAATATAAACAACACTGACATTAGATCGTGTACGAACCGCCGCGCCGATAATTTCGTTCTTGTCGTACAAATATTCAATCGAGCCCGCTTCATCTTTAGGCTGTTTGTGCCTGCCCCACAGACGCGACTTCGCACACCCCACCGTCGGTTTGTCCAAAATTAATCCCAGATGCGACGCTATTCCAAAACGCCTCGGGTGGGCGATCCCTTGTCCATCAGCGATAATGAGATCTGGTTCAGTATTAAGTTGAGTAAAGGCTTTGAGAAGAGGAGGGGTTTCGCGGAAAGATAATAGACCGGGTATATAAGGAAAGGAGACAGGACTTTCAACGAGGACGCCATCAATCAGCTGCAGCTCCGGAAAACTCAACACAACAACTGACGCACGGGCGATGTCTTTAGTAAACCCAAGATCAACTCCAGCGACCGTTTTGATGTCGCCAAATTGATCTTGGGATATCACCTGGTTACGCAGTTCGTTTTGGATCTGGCGTGCTTCAGCGGGAGTTATCTCCCACGGATGGAGCTGCTGATAATTCATGGATGAACCACCGGGTTATGGATAGCTTTTTCGCTCGTCTCTCAATCAGATCGGGTTAACCTTGCGAAGGTTAGGTGCCATCAATTCAGAGCTGGCAGCAGAATAAAAATAAATAGCAGAACTGCCCAATATGCTACCCAAAGGGGGTTCAGGTGTCAAGTTTTTTCTCCATGTTTTGGTCGAACATGCGGTGCTTGGAGATTAACTGAATACCAGCAAAAACAGTTGAAAGCAGCAGGTATCCGCCTGCGATTCCTACGAGAGAGCAAGCAACTCCTAAGATGATTCCAACACCATTAAGCATTATGTATTCTCCAATATCGAATTTTAGATTTTGATTGTTCATTCACTATATAGATATAAAACATTGTCTGACATCATATACGAAAAAACTCAATTTCAGTTTCGGACTTGATCGACAAGCGTTGTGGATACGCCGATTTTACCGTTGCGCAACGTTGGGGATTCTGTTATGATGTATCCAACTATACGTAAAACCGGTGGATAAAGGATTTTGATGAGCAAAGGACCCAACATCATCTTCGTCATGCCCGACCAACTGCGCGCTGATTTCCTTAGTTGCTACGGTGCTGACTTCATTGACACCCCTCACATTGATGCACTAGGGATGCAAGGGGTTCGCTATAGCCGTGCTTACTCGGAGCATCCGGTATGCGTCCCGGCACGTCTCAAGACTGGCGTACTTGACAACGGTCAGTTCCTACGTCCTGATTACCGCGCGTGTGGATTGGCGACGTGGCCCGACCTGCTTAACGCGCACGATTACTACACCATCGCTATCGGTAAGATGCACTTTTACCCTTGGGAGAAACGTCTAGGTTTTCAGCGCAGGATTATTGCCGAAGACAAACTTTGGGGCTATATTCAGGACGACTATGACCACCTTCTCAAAGCCCACGGCTACACCAAAACCGCTTTCTACGATGAGCCTGACTATCACAAGAACTTCGGTGCCTTCATTAGTCCCATCCCTTGGGAATACTCGGTCGACCACTTTGTTGGTAATGAGGCGGCACAGTGGATTGAGGGGTACGATGGCGATCAACCCTTCGCTATGATGGTCGGCTTCCCGGGACCGCACAATCCGTACGACCCTGCGCCGGAATACGCGACCTTCCGACCTGAAGATATGCCCGAACCGCTTCCCGCTGTCCTCGAAGATACAGCGCTGATGCGACCCAAGCAACCCTCCCGCTCGGAATCAGCTCAGAAATCGTGGTACGCTATTCAGAACGAAGACAGTCCAACATACGAGCATTACATGCTACAACGTGCTTACTATACCGGATTGGTTAAACAGATTGATCACGAAGTCGGCTGTATTGCTGAGGCATTGGACCAAAAAGGCATCCGCGATAACACCGTGATTATCTTCGCCTCCGACCACGGAGATTACTTGGGCGATCACGGACTCAGCGGCAAAGCCTCCTACTACGAAGCCGCCTGCCACGTCCCGATGTTGGTAAGCCATCCGGAGTTCCAAGAACCTCGTATCTGCCAAGACCTTGTTACGCTTACCGATGTCACCGCAACTATACTGAGTCTAGCAGGATGCAAAATCCCTGCCTACATGGATGCCACTCCCCTGCCCGGACTAGGAATTGCGAATGAAGTCAGTAGAGACGCTATTATGGGGCTGTTGCACAACGGTTGGATGTGGTTCGATGGCACATGGAAACTGTGTAAATACGCTCAAGGGGTGCACCTGTTTAACCTCACCAACGATCCGCACGAGCAGCATAATTTGGCGTATGATCCCGAAGCCGCCGATGTACTCCATCGTTTGGATGCCGAATTGACGGCAGAAATCATGCGCTTAACGACCGAGGCATTCTTCCCACAACGCACCTATACCTATAGCTACTCTAGCAGTCCAGACTTTGGTCGCGTCGGTTGGGAACGGACTTACCCTATGCCTTGGGAGCAGATCTATCCTGAAACAGACGGATAATTTTGGGGATCTGTGTTCAGCCGATCTGCGTATGGTTCAACACGCTACACCATCGCAAAAGGCAAAATGTAATGAGTCGAGCCCCTTTTCAGATATTAGTTCTTCCATATAGAATCGCACCAAACAACGAAGTTCTTTACGCGCTTTTCAAGCGCGAACCCTCATCAGGTGGTTATTGGCAGGGAATTGCTGGCGGTGGAAGAAACAGCGAATCTCCATTGGAAACCGCAAAAAGGGAAACCCTTGAAGAAGCTGGTATTGATCGAGGTAATGAATATATTGAACTCGATTCGTATGCAATGATTCCTGTTGTAAACGTATGTGGCTTTAGATGGGGCAAAGATGTTCTGGTGATTCCGGAACATTGCTTCGGAGTAAAAATTGAAGCGAAACAATTGCAACTATCCCCTGAGCATACGGAGTACAAATGGTTAAATTATAGTCATGCTATGGAAATTCTGCATTGGGATAGTAATAAGTGTGCGTTGTGGGAATTAAACCATAGAGTTAGCAGGAAAATGCAGGAAGCCTCCAAGGAGGAAAGCATACGTGCCCAGTACAATCGGCATTGATACCGGTGGCACTTTTACAGACCTAGTCGCAATCTCGGCGGATGGTGCTGTGAGAGTTGCCAAGCATCCCTCCACCCCTGAAGCACCAATGCGTGCGTTCTTAGGTGTGCTAGAGAAGTCAGAAATACCGTTTGAGGCAATTGAACGTATCGTGCACGGCACAACGGTTGCCACCAACGCTATTCTCCAACGCACCGGAGCAAATGTCGTATTTATCACCACTGCTGGATTCGAGGATGTCCCGTTCATCCAACGCATCAATCGAAAGAAGGAGTACGATCTGCATTGGCTCAAGCCGGAGCCACTGGTGAAGCGGCGGAACTGCCTCGGTGTGAAGGAACGGATAAATGCCCAAGGAGAGGTCGTCGTACCCCTGACCGATGACACGCTTGCGGCTCTAAAGACCAATATTGAGGAACGGCTGCAGAATCAGGCAGTTGAAGCCATTGCCCTCTGTCTACTCTTTTCGTACATTAACCCCGCCCACGAATTAGCGGTAGGCAGATTTCTTGAGGAAGCATTTCCGCACATCCCTATCTCCCTATCGCATCAGGTAGCCCCAATCTGGCGAGAGTATGAACGGTCTAGCACCCTCTTGGCTGATGCTTTTGTCAAGCCACTAATCCAAAGCTACTGCCACAACATCGGAACTGCTTTGGAGGACAATGGCGTCAAAGGTCCCTGCTCGTTTCTCAAATCTGATGGTGGAACCACACTTCTCACCAACGCGCCCGAACGTCCCGTTGATATCCTGTTATCGGGCTTGGCTGGCGGCATTGTTGGGGGAAAATACTTCGCAGAAACGGCGGGATTCCAAAATGCAATTACCCTCGATATGGGTGGCACTAGCGCCGATGTCGGTTTGGTGCTCGATGGGGAGCAACAGTTCACCACAGCCTTCGAGATTGAGTGGGGACTTCCCGTCGCAATTCCTATCATCGAAGTTCGTACGTTAGGCGCAGGGGGTGGCTCTATCGCTTGGATCGATAAAGGAGGTATGCTGAACGTTGGACCTGAGAGTGCGGGGGCGGTGCCGGGGCCCGCTTGCTACGGGACAGATGGGACGCAAGCCACAGTGACCGATGCAAACTTGGTGCTAGGGCGTCTCAACCCTAGCTTCTTCCTCGGCGGAGAGTTACCGCTGTATCCCGCCCTAGCTAAAGAAGCGATCGAAAAACTGGCGAATCGTATGGGAGCCTCCGAACAGGAAGCAGCCACAGCTATTATTGAAATCGCTGACGAAAATATGACCAACGCCATCCGCTTACTGACCATAGAACGGGGGATTGATCCGCGCGACTTCGCGCTTGTGGCATTTGGCGGTGCGGGTCCTCTCCATGCTGTTGCAATCGCCAAAAAACTAGGTATCCAAACCGTTGTCGTACCGCCCCATCCGGGACTATGTTCTGCCTTTGGTGCTGCGATTTCCGAGCTTCGTGTCGAAAAGGTTCATACCTTTGCTGCGC
>JAGWBT010000137.1:16742-22750 GCA_021295755.1 Candidatus Poribacteria bacterium | reverse complement strand
CTCTCCAAGCATCAGGTCAACGTTGTTCCACCCCGTAGGCGGAAGTTTGCGGGATGTCCATACGTCATCGCCGACAGCACTTCCCTCTATTGCCCCATGGGTAGCAATTTTTGTCTCTGTCACTGTGCCCCCACTCGCTTCTGATAGTAAATCCCTACTGCCACTCGGCTCTCCGTAAGGCAACACGACCCATAGCCACGGTCCTTCTATTGCCGATCCTCCTTTTGGGAATGCCGGATTGGCGTGCCAAAGGAATGTCGTTATATTCTCACGTAATCCATCCAGAGGCGAAATGTCAGAGATCGCATTTTTATAAACCCCTAGCCATTTCAAGTTAGTTAACCCGGCAAGGGGCGCTACATCCGATATGTCGTTTGCTCCAACATTTAGCCATTTCAAGTTGATTAACCCTGCAAGCGGGGATACATCCGGAATATTGTTATGGTCAAGACCCAGACGATTTAACTTGGTTAACCCGGCAAGTGGGGATATATCCGATACTTTGTTACCATTAAGATGAAGTTCTTTCAAACCAGTTAAGCCCACCAAAGGTGTAAGGTCTGATACGTCTCCGCAACAAGCCTCTAAGAACTCCAGTTTTGTTAATCCCGAAAGGGGTGATAAATCGGATATGAAATCGCTTCCAGTCCAGAGCGTTTTCAGGTTAATCAAATCTGCAAGAGGTGACAGGTCGGAAACATTGTTAGCCTCAAAAGCTAAAGTCTCCAGATTGGTTAGTCCTGCAAGGGGTGATAGGTCAGATACATCGTCCCCCTCAATACGTAAAGACTCCAAATTGATTAATCCTGCTATCGGCAACAGGCCGGATGCTCCAGGCACATGCACCTGTAGGTGAATGAGATTTGTTAAGCCTCTCAAGGGGGATAGGTCGGATATGGGGTTGAAGTTAATCATAAGTGTACGCAGTCCGATTAATCCTGCTATCGGTGAAATGTCAATGATTTGATTATACCTGAGACGTAACTCATTCAGACTTGTTGCAAACTGAAGTCCTGTTAAATCTCGGATACCTCTGCTCTCTACATTAACTCCTCCCAACCTTTCCATCTCTCCCACAGTAATTGGAGCATTAGGACTCTTGCCAAGTTCCTCTGCAATCGCAGCACGGAGGTTTGTGTCAGGGATATGAACAAACGCACCCGGTAGGCGGTCCGGCTGCGGCACAACGGGGGTCTTGTCAACTAACTGTGGGAAATCTAACGCAAAAAGTATATCTCGGAAGTTCGATGTCCAGGCATCTCTTTTCATACTCCCATTCGCACTGTCTAATACCAACAAACCTATGTTCTGTAGCCCTATATTCTCACGTATCTTCTCAAGGAATACTTCTGTCTCTAATCCAACCACCGCGGCGGCATACGCAGCGTCGACAGTTCCCTGGAATACCTCATGGAAACGGGATATCGGTTCTATTCCTCCAAGCTCACCACCCGTCGCTTCCAGTGCCTCTTTGTACCTACCCGTATCCTCCTGTAAGAGCGCGTCTATCTCTGATTGTTCGACATATAGTCTTAGTGCTTGTGCTTTATCATACGCTGGGGTCGCATTACTTTCTATTACGGAACGCACCTCGTCCTCAAACGTCTTCATTCCCTCTGTATGACAACCGAAACAGGAGAGTCCGTTACGCACCGTGGGGTCACTCGCAGCAGGATTGGAAACAATGTTTATCGGGGCGTCATCCAACCGAAACCCAGACGCATTGGTAACGTAGTAGGCTTGTAACCCGTTGGGAAGATTAAAGATAACCTCCCCACCATCATGGGTGAAAGAGAGTGGCCAACACTGCCAGCAAAGTCGTAGAGTAGGGCAGGTGATTCTGATATAAACCAGAGTTCCCTTGCCCCCTCTCCAAACCGTGCGTGAGACTTTCATCTCACACGGCTCTCCAGTTAGACTTTTATGGTTTGCCTCATATCGGGCAGTTTCCCCTGATGTAGAAGATTATGACAACTAATGCAGAGTATTAGGGTTTTCCGATTCCTTGCTATCATAACCTTTTCCCATCTCTCAAGATGTGGCTTTGATTTCAAATCTCTCAATTTTATAACATGATGCACTTCGACTGGCTTATCCAAATTGCCACAATATTCACATTGTTCTGCTTCTATTCTCCGAATCAACTCCGTTCCAGAGTGAAATAGGTAAGCTGTGAGAGGCAGTTCGTCTTTGGTTTCAACCGATTTGCTCATGTGCTTTAGTTGGAAGATTCTAATCGTTTTCCATTCATCTTTGAATCTATATCTGAGATAGTGCTCATTGGGTCTTTTTAAGTCTGTAGCGACATTCGTCAAGGAACGTTTTCTCTTACTTGCAATAGTCTTGAAAAGACTATATAAAGCTAAGTAAAAGAGTTTGCGTAGTCTGCTCTTGACGTTTCCAGCCAAACTATAGTAATTTGCCAATCCTCTCAGTTCAGCATTGTAAGCCTCAACGATTTCTACCTCTGACGATTTTATGAGATATGGTCTATGTATTGATTTCATACTTTGCCAATTTCCATAGCCATATTTTTTACAGAAGTCTCTAACTTTTCTTTCAGGAACGGATAGAACAATCTTCCCCGTAAGGGTTCTTTGGGTGCGATGTTTACCATCTTTCAACTTTTGCTTTACAGTTCTATTGACTCTGAATGTTCGGATTTCGTAACTAAGAAACTCAATACCTTTAATGAGCCTCTCTATTCCTGTCTTTTCAGGCGATAGTTGTAAATACAAGTTTTCCTTCAAGAAGTCCTCGACAGATTGCATTATCATTCTTGCATCGCCATAACTGCCAGCGACTCCACAGATGAAGTCATCGGCATATCGGCAATACCTTAGCCTTTTGTATTCATCTGTGTTTTCAATCTTTGAGGGTAGGGTTTTCTGTTCCTTCTGAAGTGCCTTTAGTTCACTGATTGTATTAGGGGCAACCCCTGATTTTCTCAGTTTTTCTCTCCATCGTTCTATCTTGCTACTGACTCGTCTATGTTCAGGGCTGACTGGTCTTCTTTTGCCTACGTTAAACTCAGTGATAAGATTAGCCATGAATCCATCGAGTTCATGTAGATAGATGTTTGATAGAACGGGGCTGATGATTCCGCCTTGCGGCGTTCCGCTGTATGTTCGATGATATTTCCAATCCTCAAGATAACCTGCCTTGAGGAGAGCTTTAGTCAATTTAATAAAGCGTTTATCATCAATTTTCTTTTCTAACAGTTCAATCATGGTATCATGATTCATGTTATCAAAGAATCCCTTAATATCGTATTCGATAAGCCATTTTGTTCCAGTCCAAGTTTTCTGCACCTGCTTTAAGGCAGTATGGCAGGATTTATTCGGTCTGAATCCATGAGAGAAATCATAGAAAATAGGCTCGTAAATCTGCTCAAGTAGAATCTTGATGACTGATTGAACTAGCTTATCATCGCCTGAAGGCACTCCAAGAGGTCTCATCTTACCGTCTCTCTTGGGAATATATGCCCGCCTCGCAGGCTTGGGTTTATAAGTGTCTGCCTTCAGACTATTGATGAGTTTATGAACTCGCTTAACCGAAAAGCCGTCGAGCGTTACTTCATCAATGCCTTTTGTCATTGCACCCGTGTTAGAGTAGATATTTGTATACGCCAAATACCATAACTCATCAAGACGCATGATTTCATGAAGGTTTCTCACTCTAAAGCCATTCCTTGAGGCTTTTTCCAGCCCCTCTAATTTTCGAGTTAGTTTAGCGAAATCCATCTTGGAAGTCTTCCTAATCTGAAAATTAAAGTTTATCTAACCTACCGCCCTTCCCCCTTCTCCCTCTCGACTTTCGCCTTCATTGCTGAAAACTTATATCTCAAGGATAGGTGTTTATCACACTGCATTGAGCCTTTTTTGACTCTATACGTTGGGTAATATGGCGATTCCGTTGACATATTGATTCAAAGAATCAACTTAGCCAATCCCGTATTTCCAATGATTCAAAGGTGTGATGTGTTTAGAGTCCCTTTTATCCCTTTAATCCTGAATGTATCAGGCATGTTGGAGAAACCAAATACAGTTAAAGTGGCAAGCTACGATTACCCCTGTATTCTCCAATATGGCGTTCCTTCAATCAGTTGTGAGCCATGACCTCCCTACTGTTGCTGAATATATCAGCAAATCCATACGCCATTGCTTGGAATAGAGCCATGAGAACTTGGGATTCAGGCATTTCAGCCTTGCTCATGCACATCTTACACTGACGACCGTCTAACTTAGGATATTTCAGTCATTGCCGCCTTTTCCAGAGATGCTATGTTCAGCCCTCCCTTTCGGGATTTCAGGCGATGATTCGCCGAACCTAACTCTGGTGCGTATGGGATATTTTGGCAATCCCAGCCTCCTATGGAGGCACTTCTAATCACCGTTTATACGGCGCACGTAACTTTTCCAATATGCGCCATACCGAGATTTATGCCGTTCTATCACCCGGTTGTTAGCCGATACTCCAGAATCGTTAGTGCCTGCCCGCCAGACACGCACCCCCGGCGCATCGTTGATGTTACGGAGGACATCGACTTCCAATCGGGTTTCCAATTCCCTATCTGTCAATGGTAGAGAGAGCAGGTCGTGATACAGTGGGGGTAAAGATGCTTGTGCGACAAACCAGTCGACATGCACCGATGGTATATTACTTTTCGTCTCTGTTTGTAACCGTCCCAATTGTGCCTTCAGCGCGGTCTGTGTTGGGGCATCAAACGAGATGTGGTAGGGATATGTCGCTTCTATCTGTCCCCACCCGTCATTGACGTCCCATTCATAGTGTCTTAGGTCGATGTAAAAGATAGTCCCTTGTGGGTCGATGGGCTCTGGGTTAATGACCTCAACCCCCCATGAGAGGCTATTGACCAGTTTGAACAGTGCTTTGCGGTATTCTTGAAGTATCCCCACAGACTCCCCTGCATTATAGAGATGTGTCATAGTGAAGTAACGGGCAAAGGCACGGTCAAAGGGTGCAAGAGACATCAGATGCGTCTCAATGGTATTGAGGACTGCACTAGGAGAGATGAAGTCACCATCGGAGACAGAAGTTACCGCCCAATCGGGAGCGCCAGCTAATATCCAGTTACGGATTGCGTTAATTGACTGATCGGGCAGTTGGGGTTGTCCAAGTGGCATCCGTTTAGCCGTTTCAGTGGTTATGAGCCGCTTGTACAGTTCAGATGCATCGGGATTTCCCGGTACAACGCTCCCTTTTTCGATGAGTGCATTGTGCTCCATTAAGAGGGATTCTTTATAAGCACCGTCAGGACCGTGGCAGATAAGGCAGCTTATCTGTTGTTGGGCGGATACATTTTGAGAACTCGCAATGAATATCAATAGACCGACGAGTGTGATGAGATGATGTGGCTTACAAATCCGAATCAAATCAGGGACTAAGTGACGTTTAAACATTATAATAAAATACTCCTTAGAAGTTCAAGATCCGCTAGTTCGGTGTATGGGACATGGAGCGGAATAGGTCAGAGGCTGAGTTTCAAATAAGTAGTCCTGAACATTCTTAATCTCAGAAACTTTCTCATTCACCCATTTGTCGGATTGCTTCCTCATAGACCTCTCTAAGTGGCACACCGTGTTGCTCCGCAAGTTCCTTGCAATCTTCGTATTCGGGAACCGTTTTAATTAACTGACCGTCCAAATATCCGCTTTTCGCGCGAACAGCTCCCCACCGTGTCTGGATATCGACAAAGTCACGGGTGAGTTTTAATCGGTCAACGGTGTAGCATCTGACACCAAACGTAGTTGTTTCTACAAGAAGCATTTCACTGAGGGTATTACGGAGGGGAAGTGTACAAAGGACACTCAGTTTTGTCGCGGGACGACCTTTCTTCATGAATATTGGGGTCATGAAGACATCAAGAGCACCTCGCTCAAAGAGTTGCTCCATCAGGTAGCCTGCAATCTCTGGCGACATATCGTCAAGGTTGGTTTCAATTACGCAGACCTGATCATGCTCGATAGTTTTTTTTTACCGATACA
>JAGWBT010000137.1:0-16656 GCA_021295755.1 Candidatus Poribacteria bacterium | reverse complement strand
CGGTGGGTGTCACTAGCTCTTTTCGGATTTCGGTCTGTCGGACGGGCACACCGCACAGCAACTCCATCGTTCCCGGTGCAGGGACAGGCATGAGTCCGTGGGCGCACCGAACAAAGCCGCCGCCGAGCGAAAGCGGAGAGGCGTGGATCTCATCGACCTCTAGAAGGTGTAGTCCGACGACGGCTCCGACAATGTCCACTATTGCATCAATACCGCTGACGTGTTGTGGACTTTCGCTTCCGCCGCTGCGAGTCGATCAAAGATCTGCTTTGCGCGATCGATGACTACTTCTTCAAGATCGCTGTTATCTAGGATAGCGAAAATATCGGAGAGATGACGGCTCGGTCCATGTGTGTGTGTGTGATCATGGTGCTCGTGGGTGTGTTCGTGACCATGGTCATGATCGTGGGTGTGATGATGATGTGCCGCCGGAGAATCGTTGCGGCCGTGTGAATCTCCAGTTGAATCAGCGGTTTCTACAACTGCCCATGTGCCACTGATGCTGTGTTTCGTGGCTTCCTCGAAACGCAGCGTGAATTCATCCAACTTCAACTTTGCCAACTCTGTATTCAGTGCATCTGGATCGACACCTGCATTGACCAAAGCACCAAGCACCATATCTCCGCTGATACCTGAGAAACAATCGAAATATGCGATCTTCAATTTGCTCTCCTTTTGGTTAGCAAACTTGAATGGGGCTTTGCATGGATCCTGTGAATAGTTTTAACTCATGTTAAGGTATCATGCAGCAGAAACCGAGTTTTTGACAAGTACGGGCGGGGTGACCGCTCCCCTACAGCTTTTCTGCGCGCTTTCTTTTTGCATGAGCCACAGTGCTAACGCACATCTTCCGGTGTTAGTACCCTAACAACTCAATCCCTTCTTGATATGTCTGAGCCGATGTTTGCAACGCTTGGATTTCATCGTCAGTCAATTCGACTTCGATAATTTCTTCAACGCCGTCCGCTCCCAATTTAATCGGGACGCCGATGTATAGGTCGTCAATACCGAACTGTCCGGTCAGATGGGCTGCACAGGGGATGAGCCGTTTTTTGTCACGGATGATTGCCTCCGCCATCTGAGCAAGCGAGGCACCTGCTGCATAGTAACCACTTGTTTTCAGAAGATCGACTACCTCTGCACCGCCATCTCGTGTGCGCTGCGCCATTTCCTCAATTCGTTCAGCAGATATAAGTTGCGGAATTGGGATTCCGCCGACCGTTGTGTAACGCGGCAGGGGCACCATCGTATCTCCATGTCCCCCCATCACGAGGGCACTGATGTCCTCAACGGACACTCCGAGTTCAAGGGAGATGAAGTAGCGGAAACGCGCTGAATCGAGTACGCCTGCCTGTCCAACCACTCGGTTAGACGGGAATCCCGAAACCTTCCACGCATGATAGGTCATAATGTCCAGCGGATTGGTCAACATCACAATAATGCAATCCGGTGAGTGCTTCACAACGTTTTCCGTGACACTGCCAACGATGTTCGCGTTAGTTTGCAATAGGTCTTCGCGGGTCATTCCCGGCTTCCGGGGCGATCCAGAGGTGATAATCACTAGGTCGGAGCCCGCTGTCTCCTCGTAACCCGTTGAACCTGTGACACTTGCATCGAACATTTCAACGGGTGATGCCTGTGCCATATCCAAGCTTTTTCCTTGTGGGACGCCATCGATGATATCCACCATCACGACATCGCCAAGCTGCTTTTGTGCAATGAACAACGCGGCGGTTGCACCGACATTTCCAGCACCAATCACACTAATTTTTTTTCGAGCCATTCGTTTCTCCTATGAGGGATTATAGATTTCTCTTAGTGCTTCACACTGTCTTTTTTTGAGCCTTGTAGGTAGGACTTTCTATCCTACCTAATAAACTAATGAACCAATGATAGTTTGATGGTTTTCACACTTCTTAGTCCCGATTTATCGGGGTTTCACGCATCACGTTTCACGCATCACGCTTCTGCATCCACATATTCTTCCCACCGCGCCTCAACGTTAGCATTCTCAACGGTTTCCATGATGTAGTCGCCGAATGCCTCGCTGGTTGCACCCGTACTGCGCCCGGTCATAACGACCTTGCGCTCATACTGTCCGCAGATGTCGAGGGCTTTGTGCAATTTTTGACCGAGTTCATCGAAGCCGATATGCTCAAGCAGCATGGCACCCGCACGGATAAGAGAGCTTGGATCAGCATACTGTGCCCTTCCTTCTTGCACCATACGCGGGGCACTCCCGTGAATTGCCTCAAACATGGCAGCCTGTTTGCCGATGTTCGCGCTCCCGGCAGTTCCGACGCCGCCTTGGATTTGCGCTGCCTCGTCAGTCAAGATATCGCCGTAGAGGTTGGGTAGCACAAGCACCTGAAAATCCTGTTGGCGCGCCGGATTTATTAGTGCCGCGGTCATGATGTCGATATACCAGCTATCCCATTCAATGTCCGGATATCGTTGCGCAATTTGACGACCAAAGTCGAGGAACTTGCCATCGGTTGTTTTGACGATATTTGCCTTTGTGACGACGGTCACCTTAGTTCTGCCGGTCCGTTGCGCGTGGGCGAAGGCTGCCTCGATAATTCGCTCAGACCCTTGGCTTGTGATCACGCGAAAGTCTATCCCCAAGTCATCGGTGACATTGATGCCTTGGCTGCCAAGCGCGTACATATCTTCAGTGTTTTCACGGAAGAAGGTCCAGTCAATATTCTCAGCAGGAACGCGCACCGGGCGGACATTGGCGAATAGATCAAGTGCCTTACGCATGGAGACGTTCGCGCTCTCTATATTGGGCCATCCATCCCCTTGTTCAGGCGTGTGCGTCGGTCCCTTTAGCGTTACGTGACAGCCCTTGATCTCCTCAAGCACATCGTCCGGTATTGACTGCATCTTTGCGGCACGATTTTCGATGGTTAGTCCTTCTATTACCCGAAACTCGACCTTCCCACTGCTGACTGGGTCACGTAGGAGATATTCCAGCACACGCTGGGTTTCGGCACTGATTGTTGGACCGATGCCGTCACCGCCGAGCATACCAACAATAATAGGCGAAATAGAGCTATAATTTGTCCAATCTGGTGCTTGTTTGAGTTTCTCGACCCTTTCAAGTTGTTGCTGCAAGACGTTTCCGAAATGTTCTTTTGCGGTCTCAATTGCTTCTGAGTTGACCACTCTATACTCCTTTCTGAAATAACAGCGGCTCAGATCGCATGGGAAGGATTCCATTACGAAGATCAGATGAGCCTGACTACTAGTAAGCTCTTGGATTCAGGTTTTGGGCAGCCAAGGGCAAGTTCCCAGGTGCCATCGCTCAATGCGCGGAAAAAGCCTCCCCCTGAACCAATCGATCGTGGGTTGAAACAACTATATCCGGGATTGTTGAATCACTGCTATCTGTGGGGATAATCTGGGGATCAGGAGGAATGACCGGACGAATAACGTGACGGTCTTGTAACTGTTCCCGCGCATCCATTATCCAACCAAATCCCCTAAAGATATAGGTAAGCAGTGTCCGATCTAATTCATGGATACCCAACGCTTCTTGAACCGCCCAGCCACCGAAATCTGTGTTTGGTGTCAAACGAAGCGGCGGATCGTTTTCTCGTCCCGGCTTAATTACACCTTCGACAAACGCAATCTGGTAGATACGTTGAATCATGCCGAGCCGTTGTTTTTGCTTATTGTCAAGCGCGAGATTACCGCTATCTATTGCCTGCAAAATAGGTTCAATATAAATTGCGGGTCTCGGATCTTGCTGGATTTCGTCAACTCTCCCAGCGGCAGCGATTTCCGGGTGACCAAACGTCGGGATCCCGCCGCCTAGCACTTCGTTCCGGATGGCTGCTTCCCGCTTCTCTGGGGTGAGTGGCTCAAGTGCATTAATAAAGTGCGTCATGTCGTGAATCGCGCCAAAATGGCGGTCGCCATCAAGATTCATGTGAGCAGCTGTCAAGAAGTCAGAGACGGAAGGAGTGTGTAGCGTTGCCATATATCGGGCAACCATGTTGGATCCGGCCGATCCGTGGTGGGTTTGTATGATTCCCATGCGTTCCAAAGCTTTATTCTCAACCTCATTAGCACGGTGGCCAAGGAGGAGGCTGTAGCAGGCATTCTTTTCTTCGGTGATAAGTGCATCCGTTTGACGGACGAGCTGCGCTGTGGTCCAATTTGCGTTCGTTTCCAGTAAGCCACGCATGTAAGTTGACATTGCCCCCACTGCGACATTCTCCATATGTGTTCCAATCATTTGGAACAGAAGGCGACCCTCACGCCTTTTGTCGTTCAGTCCAGGCTGTGGGATATGGTTTTTCGCCCGGTTTGCTTTTCTCAGTGCCGAAAAGTGCTGAATTGTAAGTTCGGGGCCTGACTGTGGAAATGTATGCACAAAGTTGGCGACCTGCTCGATTAATGCCCTGCGTCCTGAAGTATCTTCTCTTGCAACCCTGCTGACTCGATAAAACTTACGATTAATCAGTTCCCTAAGCACTGCTTCTTCATCGAAACCGTTGTCAACCTTTTGGGGTCTTCTGCCGAACAGACCAACAAAGATTACATACGCAGGCGAAAGTCCACTAGCAACAATTTCGCTCTCTGGAAGCACGCCACGGAGGGCAAAACTGCGGATGTTCAATGTTATACCTGCGCCATTGCAATCAACTTTTGCGTGATGTAAAACCGGATTTGCAAAGACCTTCGTTGACTGAGGCATGGTACTAAACGCTTTGAGAACATTTGCGATGTCCTGTGCATCCAATTGTCCCGCGCTTTGCAATGCCTCCGTCACCGGGCTGTAAGTTGAAGTTTCAGGGAGCGCTGAAAACATCTTTCGCATGGCTGCTATCTTCTGTGCCATTAAAAAAATCTCCTTAATTGAGGGCTAATCAGAACTAGGAGTGTGGGGTGCTGTGGCAGGAATGACTCTTTGCTCGAATTGCTGGCTTCAATGATATACGGTGCTGCAGTTCTATTTTTGTATGTCTGCGGGTCGTTCATTTCTACTATAAAAGGGAAGATTTCCTCAATGTTTAACTGGCAAATACTATGTCTGGTTATAGGCTGTTGTGATTACAACTTATGAAGAAAAGAGGACTTAGCCAAAAAAATGGGGAAGGCACCAAAAATTTATACATTATCAAGATCTTGTAAACCGCTCAATTGGACAAAGCCAAAAGAAGTATTTACGGCGTACCCATAATCTCAAGTGGCAAGGACAACCGATCATTCGTTTAATCTATGCTATTGTAGCAAAGGCGTCCCCATAAAGTCAAGACAAAACAAGGGAGCAGAGGGACATTTAGTTTTCCGTTTTCTGACCGATTTCGGAATGACCCGAATCCGTAAGCGGGGCATCTTGCCCCGCCGTAACCTTGACCGGGAGATCGAAGTTACGGGAGAATTAAATGACCCTAGAGGATTTATCAGAAGGAAAAATACCACTGCCAATGATACACTGCTACACCCAAAAAACGGATTAAGGCGATGATAGCTTACCTCCTCTTCAAGGATACTGGAAAAACGGGGCGAAAAACAGTATACTTTAATTATTTCTCCATTGGGCAGGTACACGAATGGTTACACATTATTTATTCGTTGATGAGTTGGCTTTCATCTCAGATCAATTGCGGGTTGTTTTTAATAGGAATGCGGGTGATGTAGCAACCCACATTTCTTTCAGGGATGTCCAACAATTTCGGAAGCAACTCTGCGCATGGGATGGAGCTTTTATAAAACCACCCATGTCGTTGGTTTCCGCCTGTCACTTAGAGATGTTATGCGATTTTTATCAAGGTAAGTTAGATTTTTCTGTCTTTCAGGGGTTTGATACAGCCGATCAGGAGCTGATTCAGAACGAGATTGCTGCATACGCTTCACGCGAAGCACTCGATGCCCTCATCGGCTACCGGTTACGAAATTGGGCATCAGTCGGTCTACAGTCTCCCAAGTGGGAACTTTACCAAGACTTGGTTCAAGATTATTACGAACAGACAATTTCTCAAGAGAGGCGTGATCAGATTGAAGAAGTTGAAGGTGCTCTTGCTGAAACGACGAACTGGACGCCGCAAGCAATCCATGCCAGATGTATTGGAGAGCTGTTTTTTGAGGTAGATGAGGTTCGGCTGATGTCCAAGGTTCGACTGGATAAGTATTTGGAAGGGGTTTGTCAACAAAGGGATAGGCGGAGGAATCAGGGCGGAGGGAGAAGTCAACTATTAAGTATGCCTGATGCACTACAGGACAGTTTTCAGTTCTTCGGCTTGACCTATCCGGTTGACCTGAATGCGTTGAGAGAACGCTATCGTCAACTTGCGTTGAACTATCATCCGGATAAGGGCGGGAATCTTGAAATGATGCAACGCCTTAACACCGCATATCGGCGAATTTCAGATTATTTGCGTCAAGCAGAAACAGACCAGCTTTCATGAGTCTCAGCCAAAGATTGTATCCACGTTCAGTCGGAAGTCTATAATGGCTTCACTACGGACGGTCTCGCCGAGGCCATAGAGACCTACCCGCTCGAATTTCTCCGCTGATAGACGCAAGACTTCAACCGAGCGGGTTTCCCGACCGACCAGCCAACACTCTTTGACACCAATCCGTTGATAATCTGTCAACTTGCCAGCTAGCACCTTTTGTGTATCCGAAGGTGAAAGCACTTCGATGACTAAATCCGGGGTAATCTCAAGGAGTTGCAGTCCTTCAAGGTCATCAAGACTGGTGCCGGGCAGTTTGTCTTTGCGGATAAACAACACATCAGGTTGGCGCGTTCGTAACGGGTCACGTTGGAGGATAATATCAACCGGCGCGAAGAGGACTACGCCTAACTCTTTTGCCTTCACATACTGGGTTAGTGGGATAAAGATGTTTGCACCTATTATTTGATGGGCGGGTATTGGAGCCAGAGAAGGCACCATCTCTCCATCAATGATTTCATACGGGTGATGGAGTTCGGGCATCAGCAGATAGTCTGCAAGGGTGATTTGCTTTTTCTTCAATGCCTCTAGAGTGGTTGGCATCACAGGCATATTGGAGTACATCCAATCAAAAAAGCCGGCAATTGGAGTAGGAATGCCGGCTTTATTATTAGGTTTCATATAGACATTGTGGGATAACTGCCCTATCTCACGGCAAATCCGTCGTCCCCATTAGGTATCGATCCGCTTCACGGGCAGCACCGCGCCCCTCTTTGAACGCCCAGACAACAAGACTCTGCCCACGCCGCATATCGCCGGCAGCAAATACACCGGGGATGCTGGTCGCGTATTCCTCCTCTTCCGCCCTGACATTGGAACGTTCATCGCGCTCGATGTCCAATTCTTCCAGAATGGTGTCTTCAGGACCGAGGAAACCCATCGCCAAAAGCACTAAATCGGCGGGCCAAACTTTCTCGGTGCCTTCAATCGGCTTCGGGAAAGGACGCCCACCATCCCCCGGAACCCATTCAACCTCGGCGGTATGAAGCTCTTTTACGTGCCCCTTTTCGTCGCCGACAAATTTCGAGGTGCTAATAAGGTAGGTGCGCGGATCCTCCCCAAATTTAGCAGCGGCTTCTTCCTGCCCGTAGTCGAGTTCGTAAATCCTTGGATACTCGGGCCACGGGTTATTGGGTGCGCGTTCATCGGGTGGACGTTCTAGAATCTCAAACTGAGTGAGGCTTTTGCACCCATGGCGCATGGAGGTTCCCACACAGTCGGTGCCCGTATCCCCGCCACCGATCACAACGACATGTTTGTCTTTGGCGGAGATATAATTCCCATCTTCGTGATTGGAATCAAGGAGGCTTTTGGTGTTTGCGTGAAGGAACGGCACGGCAAAATGGACACCTTCCAAATCCCGACCTTCGATGGGAAGGTCACGCGGCTTGGTGGCACCGCCACAGAGAACGATTGCATCGAATCCGTCAACTAATTCTTTTGCCGAGATGTCCTTGCCGACTTCGGTGCTCGTGATAAAATTGACCCCTTCCGCTTCCATTAAGTCAATGCGGCGCTGGACGACTCTTTTTTTATCTAACTTCATGTTGGGGATACCGTACATCAATAGCCCCCCGACCCGGTCAGCGCGCTCGTAAACTGTGACAAGATGCCCCGCCCGGTTCAGTTGTGCAGCGCACGACAGACCCGCTGGACCAGATCCCACAACCGCAACACGTTTACCTGTACGTTTGGCGGGTGGCTCAGGAACGACCCAACCCTCCTCCCAGCCCTTATCGATGATTGACACCTCGATATTTTTGATTGTCACCGGCGGCTCAATCATACCCAAAACGCAAGCACCCTCGCAAGGTGCTGGACACACCCGACCTGTGAACTCAGGAAAGTTATTGGTTTTATGAAGCCGTTCCAACGCTTCTTTCCACAGACCGCGATAGACGAGGTCATTCCATTCGGGTATCAGGTTATTGATCGGACAACCCTCTCCGGCAATCGCATCCCTGTATGACAGAACGGGATGCCACAATCCATACAACGCGCCCCTTGCGTCTGAAGTTTTTCGACGGTAAAATGTTCGTGAAATTCGTTCCAGTCTTTGATGCGTTCTAATGGTGAACGATCGGGCGGAAGTTCTCTATCATACTCCATAAATCCTGTTGGTTTTGCCATACTGTCTCCTCGAATCTTATCTTTCTAAGCTGCTGCCCCAGCAGCGACGCCGCGCCGAAACGCTTCTAGCCAAGCGTCATCCCCCTCAAATCCTTCTGTTTGAGCTTCTTCAAGTGCGTCAAGAATCCTTTTATAGTCTTGCGGCATAACCTTGACGAATTGGGGGCGCATGTTCTCCCAGTCCTCCAAAATTTCCAACGCAAGTGGGCTCCCAGTATAGTCGGCGTGCTTCTGAATCATACCCTTAACCTCCGAGATCTCTACCGGATCCTCTAAGCGTTCGAGGTCGCACTGTTCCTTATTGCAGCGGATATGGAAATCGCCGTCGCGGTCAAGGACATAAGCGACTCCACCGGACATCCCACCAGCGAAGTTACGCCCCGTTTTGCCGAGAACAACGACTCTACCACCCGTCATATACTCACATCCGTGATCGCCTACGGCTTCGACGACAGCGCGGACCCCACTGTTGCGCACGCAGAACCGCTCACCAGCCATACCACGGATATAGGCTTCACCGTTGGTTGCTCCATAGAACGCAACGTTACCGATGATGATGTTTTCCTCAGACTTGAATGTGGATTCTTTCGGAGGGTAAACAATCAACTTGCTACCGCAGAGACCTTTGCCGAAATAGTCATTTGCGTCACCCTCAAGACGAAACGTAACGCCGGGAGGTGTAAAAGCACCAAAGGATTGACCCGCAGACCCTTGAAAATGAATGTCGATGGTATCGTCAGGTAACCCCTCGGGCCCATGACGTCGGGTCAGTTCGCTTCCTAAAATTGTACCGACAACCCGATTGGTATTCTTGATTGGGAAGGATCCCGTAACTTTTGTCCCATCCCGTAAAGTAGGTTCACAAAAATCTAAAAGGACTTCGTTATCTAGTGCTTTGTCCAGACCGTGGTCTTGATCAATTTGGCAGTAGCGACCGATTTCGGGACCAACTTGAGGCTGATAGAGAATTGGCGAGAGATCGATTCCTTTTGCTTTCCAGTGGTCAACTGCTTTTGCCGGCTCAAGCAGGTCGGTACGGCCGATCAGTTCGTTGACCGTGCGAACCCCCAACTGCGCCATGATTTCACGCATATCCTGTGCGATGAAACGCATGAAATTTACGACGTGGGACGGGTCTCCCATAAATTTCTTGCGCAGCTCTGGATTTTGCGTTGCTACACCTACCGGGCAGGTATCCAAATGGCACACACGCATCATAATACAACCGAGCGTTACCAGTGGTGTGGTCGCAAAACCGAACTCTTCGGCACCCAACAGTGCAGCAACGATAACATCTCGACCCGTTTTGAGTTGCCCATCCGTTTCCACGATAATACGAGACCGCAGATTATTCAACACTAGGGTTTGATGGGTTTCCGCTACCCCAAGCTCCCAAGGCAAGCCAGCATGTTTGATGCTGGTCTGTGGGGAAGCTCCAGTGCCGCCATCAAGGCCGCTGATTAGCACGACATCCGCGTGCCCTTTTGCCACACCAGCAGCGATAGTGCCAACACCGACCTCAGATACTAACTTAACGTTAATCCGTGCATGATGGTTCGAGTTTTTCAGATCGTGGATGAGTTGGGCAAGGTCTTCAATCGAATAGATGTCGTGGTGCGGCGGCGGCGAAATCAGTTCAACCCCCGGCGTCGAGTGACGCACCGTGGCGATCCACGGGTAGACTTTTCTACCGGGCAACTCACCACCTTCACCGGGCTTGGCGCCTTGCGCCATTTTAATCTGAAGTTCCTGTGCATTTACTAAGTAGTTGCTCGTGACCCCGAATCTACCAGAGGCAACCTGCTTAATCGCGCTGTTTTTAGAGTCACCGTTGGGTTCGAGAAAATACCGCGCTGGGTCCTCTCCCCCTTCACCGGTATTGCTCTTTCCGCCAATACGATTCATCGCGATCGCCAACGCTTCGTGCGCCTCTTTGCTGATGGAACCGTAGGACATCGCACCACTCTTGAACCGCTTGCAAATTTCTTCAACAGGTTCTACTTCGTCAATTGGAATCGGTTCATTGGAGAACTTCAGGTCCAAGAGTCCACGTAGCGTTGCCATATTCTGAGAGTAATCATTAATCAACTTTGCATAGTCTTTATAGACATCATAGTTGTCGGTGCGGGCGGCTAGTTGCAGCTTATGAATCGTCGCTGGATTGAACAGGTGATATTCGCCATCCTGTCGCCACTGAAAGTGCCCACCGACATCCAAGGTGCGATTATCAACCGGAATTTCTGGGAAGGCTGCGCGGTGACGCATCAGGGCTTCACGAGCAATAACATCAAGTCCGACCCCTTCTACTCGAGTCTCCGTCCAAGTAAAGTAACGGTCAACAACCTCTTGCTTGATGCCGATAGCTTCAAAGATTTGCGCGCCTCGATACGACTTGATGGTTGAAATTCCCATCTTTGCCATGACCTTGACGACGCCTTTGGTGGCTGATTTGATGTATCCCTTGACCGCATCTTTATACCCAATATCTGTCAGTTGTCCTTCGGCAATCATGTCCGCTAGGCTCTCAAACGCCATGTACGGATTAACCGCTTGCACACCATACCCGATGAGCAGACAGAAGTGATGCACTTCGCGGGGCTCACCCGACTCAAGCGCGATACCGACTTTTGTGCGGGCACCACATCGAATCAGATGGTGGTGGAGACCTGCAACAGCTAGCAGTGCGGGGATAGGTGCTGACTTCTCATCAACGCCACGGTCAGACAAAATAATAATAGTATAGCCATCTTCAACCGCGCGATCGGCGGCTTCAAAGAGTCGATCCATCGCTTTTTCAAGCCCGTTCTCTCCATCAGCGACGTTGAATAGGATTGGAAGGGTGGTGGATTTGAACGCCGGTTGATCTACCTGCCGCAGCTGTTCTAACTCCTCATCTGAAATAATTGGGGTGTCGAGGTTAATCTGACGACAACTCTCCGGTTCAGGCACGAGCAGGTTACGCTCAGTACCTATTGTTGTTTCAGACGAAGTGATAATCTCTTCCTTGAGCGGATCCAACGGAGGATTGGTCACTTGCGCGAATAGCTGTTTGAAATAGTTATAAAGTAGCTGCGGTCGATTAGAGAGAACCGCCAAAGAGGCATCATTTCCCATCGAACCGACGGGGTCACGACCGATTTTCGACATCGGCCCAAGGAAGATACGTTGATCTTCAAATGTGTATCCGAATGCCTGCTGGCGTTGTAAAATCTTGTCGTGATTTGTTTCAGGTTCCTTCGGTTCGACCGCTGGCAAATCTTTTAATGAGGTGAGGTGTTCGTCTAGCCACTGGCCATACGGATACTCAGAAGCGATCTCATCCTTGGCTTCATCATCGCTGATGATGCGTCCCTCCTCCGTATCAATCAGAAGAATTCGACCCGGTTGTAAACGTCCCTTGGAGACAACCCGCTCAGGGGGAATGTCCAGTACCCCAGTTTCCGAAGCGAGTACGAGCATGTCATCGTTTGTGATGTAGTAGCGGGACGGACGGAAACCGTTACGGTCTAGGGAGGCACCTACAACCGTGCCATCGGTAAAAGCGATGGAGGCAGGACCGTCCCACGGTTCCATTAAACAGCTATGATATTCATAAAAGGCGCGTCTCTCTGCGCTCATGCTCTCATGATTCTCCCACGGTTCGGGAATCATCATCATCACAGAGTGCGGCAGCGATCTGCCAGAGAGTGCGAGAAATTCCAGACAGTTATCAAAGATAGCGGTGTCGCTTCCATCCTCGTCAAGGATAGGGAAAAGTTTCGGGAGATCGTCACCAAATAGCTCAGACGCTAACATCGCCTGCCGCGTTTTCATCCAGTTCTGATTCCCGCGTACCGTATTGATTTCGCCGTTATGAATCATGTATCGGTACGGGTGCGACCGCGCCCAACTTGGGAAAGTATTCGTCGAAAATCGGGAATGAAGCAGGACAATCGACGCATCCATCCGAGGGTCTTTCAGTTCGGGATAGAATTCGGGCACCTGCATCGGTGTGAGCATTCCCTTATAGACAATGGTTCGGCTAGACAGGCTCGGAATGTAGAAATCTTCATCTATCCCGCCGTATCGGATGATATTGGAGGCACGCTTCCGAATCACATACAATTTACGCTCAAAGGCGAGGTCATCTTCGATAGTGGGGTTTCTACCAATAAAGATTTGCCATACAGCAGGCTCAGAAGAGCGGGAAATCGGTCCCAGATAGAAATTATCGGTGGGAACTTCTCGCCAACCCAAAACCGTTTGCCCCTCTTCTATAACAATTTCTTCCAGTTTTCGCTGACAGCGTTGAAGGAGTTCACCGTCCTCGGTCTTGGTGAGAAACACCATACCAACGCCGTACTGTTTTGGATCTGGCAGATCGATTTCCGCATCTTCGCAGGCGTGCTGAAGGAAGTTGTGCGGGACCTGCATCAGAATGCCTGCTCCGTCGCCGGTATTTTCTTCGGCACCGCGGGCACCCCGATGGTCAAGGCAAACTAGCGCATCTAGTGCCTGACGCACGAGCGTATTGGATTTTTCACCTTTGATATTGACGATAAAACCGATACCACAAGCATCATGTTCGTAAGCGGGGTTATAAAGCCCTTGCTTTTTCGGAATACCTATCTGTCCTTTCATATCAGCCTTTCCTGTTCTATTTCAGTTCTGAGAATCCGTATCTCTTTGTTACTCTTGCTGCGATTTTTGTTTACTTTATCTTTGATTTTCTTCTGTTCTGATAGTGTCCTGACCATATTGCCCTGAATCAGTAACAAACACTTTTTCAGAATGGATCGGCAGACACAGGAGAATGTCTTCCCAATAGTGCAAAACCTAATGATTACTTGCTGAAACAGTTCGATAAGATGAAGGTTCAGGAAGGAAAATCATTTAGTGGGGATCTGTTACGCTTACTCCGAGGACACTACGTTCAATGAAAAATTGTGACGAATAGACTTGTTATAATACATTACATAAGTGTTCATGTCAAGAAAATTTCCTGACACCTGTCCAAACAATTTTGGTTGACAATCCCACTTCAAATTTGCATAATAAAAATCCTAAAACACGAGGTGGAGGGAGAAGGCAATGATTAATCTGAGTGTGAACGTCAATAAGGTCGCAACGCTAAGAAATTCTAGAGGCGAAGATGTTCCAAACGTCATCCAAGCGGTACAAACATGCATCAATACCGGCGTGCAGGGGATTACAGTGCACCCGCGAGAAGATCAACGACACATCAAACCCCACGATGTCTATGAAATCGCCGAGATGGTGACTGTCGAATATAACATTGAGGGTGATCCCCGACCTGACCTATTGGATATGGTAATAGAGGTGCAGCCCGACCAGTGCACACTCGTTCCCGTCACACCGGGCGAGGTGACGAGCGACCACGGTTGGAACCTAACGGTGGAAGGGGAAGGACTCAAACCAATCATCCAACGACTCAAGGATGCCGGTATTCGTGTCAGTTTATTTAGCGGTACAGATCTTCATCAGATCGAATTGGCGAAGGAAGTGGGTGCAGATCGGGTTGAATTCTATACCGCGCCTTATGCGTGGGCGAAAACCGACCAGGAGATTGCACACGAATTTGGTTTGCTCACTAAAGCCGCTGAAAAGGCGGTCAGCTTGGGTCTTGGCATCAATGCGGGACATGATCTCAATCTAGAAAATCTGCCGCTCATGAGGAATCTCCCCGGTTTACTTGAGGTTTCGATCGGTCATCACCTGATGGCACATGCCCTTTATGTCGGACTTGAGCAATCGGTGAAAGATTACCGGGCTGCGTTGGGTCAGAAGGTGACATGACCATTTTTCTTTAGGACTTACGCACTTTAGATTGTAGTTGCCCGATTCATCGGGCGTATCGGGGCAGGGATGCCCCTCCTACACCGCCCTCAGCAAGTGGGGTGAAGGGCTTTGACCGTTCGGCTGCGTAAGTCCTATCCATATAATCCTTCAATCCCTTTAATCCGCGATTCAGACAATTAACAGAGCCTATCAACCCAGATCAAGGAGAACTCGATGAGAATTTTAGTTGTTGGGAGTGGTGCTAGAGAGCACACGTTTGTCTGGAAGATTGTACAAAGTCCGCTTGTTGAAAAGGTGTACTGTGTGCCGGGAAATCCGGGTATCGCCCAAATTGCCGAATGCCGGTCAATTCCCCTAGAAGACAACTTCTCAGCAATCGTGGACTTTGCAGCAACCGAAAAGATAGACCTGACCGTCGTTGGTCCCGAAGATCCTCTGGCAAAAGGCATAGTTGATGTCTTCCAAGCACGAGGGCTCCGAGCGTTCGGACCGGATCAGAAAGCCGCGATTCTTGAAGCGAGCAAAGATTTCGCAAAACGATTGATGGCAGAAAATGGCATTCCTACCGCAGCGTATCGCACATTTGAGGACGCGGACACAGCAATCGCTTACCTTGAGGAGATTAACGCGCCGGTCTTTGTCAAAGCGGATGGGTTGGCTGCGGGGAAAGGCGTAATTCCGGGACTAACACTTGATGCAGCGGTTGGAGCGGTTCAAGAAATCATGGTCGATCGCAACTTCGGAAGCGCCGGGAATAAGGTGGTGATCGAGGAGGCGTTATTCGGCGAAGAAGCTTCTTTCACCGTCCTAACAGATGGCGTGTCCTGTCTCCCGTTTGTGAGCTCACAAGACCACAAAATGTCCCTAGATGGCGATCAAGGCAAGAACACCGGGGGTATGGGTGCATATTCACCGGCGCCAGTCATGACACCTGAACTCAGCGAGCAGGTTATGAATACGATTGTGCAGCCGGCTATCAGCGCAATGGCGTCGGAGGGGCGTACCTTCAAGGGCGTTTTGTATGTCGGATTGATGATCGCCGAAGCGGGTCCGAAAGTGATAGAGTTTAACTGCCGCCTTGGCGATCCCGAAGCACAGGTGTTGCTTACCCGCATGGAGAGCGATCTTGTGCCGGTGCTGGAGGCCTGTATTGATGGAACATTGGACAAGGTTGAATGTAGGTGGAAACCCGAAGCAGCAACGTGTGTAGTAATGGCATCAGGCGGATATCCCGACCCCTACGAAACGGGCAGAGTGATTACCGGGCTAGACCGCGCTAATGCGCTGAAGGATGTGACAGTTTTCCATGCAGGGACTCAGATGCAAAACGGGAACATCGCCACAGGTGGTGGCAGGGTCCTCGGCGTCACCGCGCTTGCTTCTGACATCAGATCGGCGATCGAAGGTGCGTATCGCGGAGTGAAGGAAATCCACTTTGATCATGCCCACTTTCGGACTGACATCGGATACCGGGCGTTAGACCGCACTTCATAGATAGTAGGGAACGCGGATCTGCGTTCCCTGTAGGTGAGCAGCCGTGCCAACCTCCGAATTTCAATTTTTTGGCGTTCCTCATGTTGTCGCGCTAGTCCTAACAATCGCGCTGCCTATTGCGCTATCTGTATTGGTGCGGAAAGTAGATTCATCTGTTCTGACAAATGCGGTTTGCTACCTTTTGGCCGGAATACTAATCATCAATGAAATTGGGGGTTGGATTTACCGGGCGGCAACAGTGCAATCGTTCAGTGTCTTTGTGCAGAGCTACCTGCCCCTCCACATCTGCGGAGTCGCACTCTTTGTCGTGGTGTTTGCGCTGTTGCGTCGGAACCAGATCCTTTATGAAATCGGTTATTTCTGGGGGATCGTCGGCACATTAAACGCCGTTATCACGCCTCAACTGGGGGTCGGGTTTCCGCACTACCGTTTCTTTCAATATTTTATTGTGCATGGCGGTATCGTCGTCAGCGTGCTGTTTGCGACGTGGGGGTTGAGAATGCGCCCTACCCTCAAGGGATTATTGCGTTCATTCCTGCTTGCCAATCTCTATATGGTGGTTATCGCAGGCGTCAATCTGCTGCTGAAATCTAACTACATGTTCATCTGTGAACCACCGTATACGAAATCTCCCTTCTTCTTCGCGCCTTGGCCCTGGTATATACTCATTTTAGATGGCGTGGCTCTCGTCCTTTTCTTCGTCGTCTACTCCCCTTTCTTAATTGGCGATTGGTTGAGATCCCTTTCTCCAAAAAACAAGCACGTA
>JAGWBT010000136.1:1218-11829 GCA_021295755.1 Candidatus Poribacteria bacterium | reverse complement strand
AGCTCAGGACGTCCACCGCCACGACCATCTGCAAGCCGCGTCACCGCTTGGATAATTTTCCCGGCCTGTAAGCCACGGTTCTGCACGAGATCTGGCGTAACACCGGCAGCAAACGCAACATCGTTGCCAGTTGCCGAAGCGAGCACAACGACACCAGTTCCAAGGCGGTTTTTTAAATCATCGACAAGTTGCCGTAACCCGTTCCGATCCGTATTTTCGAGAGCAGCGGCAATGACCCGAAAACCGTCAATCGTAACGGCATTATTCACCAGATCACCAACCTGCGATTGAGCCACCTGCGATTGAAGCGCATTGATCTGTCTTTCTAATTCGCGATTAGTTTGAAGCACCGCTTCAATGCGTTCAGGAGTCGATTGTTTTGAAGTTTTGAGCAGATTTGCGATAGCCGTAAGCGTTTCATCTTCAGAGTGGATGCGTTGATAGGCTGCCGCTCCAGTCAACGCCTCGATACGACGCACCCCGGCGGCGATGCTGCTCTCGCTGGTAATCTTTACAAGCCCGATTTCTCCTGCAGCGCGGACGTGAGTTCCGCCGCACAGTTCCTTGCTGTAGTCGCCGATCCGTACAAACCGCACGATTTCACCATACTTCTCTCCGAAGAAGGCGAGTGCGCCACGGTCCTTTGCTGCTTGCAGTGGCAGATACTCGGTCTCGACAGCGTTATTGAGGCGAACCCGGTCGTTGATTTCGCTCTCTATTTCGTGTAGGTGTTCTGGACTGACAGCTTCATAGTGGGTGAAGTCGAATCGCAGTCGCCCCGACTCAACGAGTGAACCCGCCTGACCGACATGCGTTCCAAGGACGGCACGCAAGGCATGATGAAGGATATGCGTCGCCGTGTGGCTGACAGCTATGTGTTGACGACGCGCGACATCAATCCCCGCTTCCACCGGTGTCTGCGGTGTAATCTCCCCTTCTACTACCTTACACTTATGAACGAACAGATCTAACACAGGTTTTACAGTATCGATAACTTCAAGTTTCGCATTTTCGCTAGCGATAACACCAATATCACCGACTTGGCCCCCGGAGTCTCCGTAGAAAGGTGTCTGATTAAGTATCACAGAAACTTCCTCTCCCTCGTGGACACCTGACGCCAACTCATCGCCTCGGATGAGAGCGATAACCTCTGCTTCAGCGTGGGATCTGTCATAACCCAAAAACTCGGTGGTATCGTATTCGTTGAGGATGTCCGCATAGATTGCCTCCCCAGTGTCTCCACCGCCGGCGGCTTTCCAATCTGCACGGCTGCGCTCGCGCTGCTGCGACATACTTGCTGTAAACCCGTCTTCATCAACCGTAAAGTCACGTTCCCTTGCAAGCATCTGTGTCAGATCTAGTGGGAATCCAAAGGTGTCGTACAATTCAAAGGCTCGATTCCCTGACAGAACAGACTGCTGCTGCGTATCAAGTTCGTCGAGCGAACCCTGGAGAATTTCTAGCCCACGATCTAGGGTCTGATGGAACCGCCCCTCCTCACCGTGAATAATCCGTTTAATAAAATCGTGACGAGGCAGCACATCGGGGAAAACAGGACCGAGTAGATCTACAACCTTGTCCACAAGGTTGTAGATGAACGGTTCTTCCATGCCCAACCGCTTGCCATATAGCACCGCCCGACGAAGGATACGGCGGATGACATAACCGCGCCCTTCATTAGAAGGCATCACGCCATCACCAATAGCAAAGGTAAGGCATCGAATATGATCTGCGATAACACGATGCGGCACACCACGCTCATCATCAAAATAATCCTGATTGGTGATGTTAGAGATCGCTTCAAGAATCGGGCTGAACACGTCCGTTTTATAGTTAGAATCAACGCCTTGCATGATGGCAACTATCCGCTCGAACCCCATACCGGTATCTACGTGCTTTTCGGGTAACGGGTGGAGTTCACCTGCTGCATCTCGGTTATATTGAATAAACACCAGATTCCAGATCTCGCGAAAGCGTTCGCTGATATTGGGACCTGTATTCGGGTCGTCAACCGATGCCGGATCCATCTCAGGACCGAGATCGACAAAAAGTTCAGAGCAAGGACCACAGGGACCTGTCTCTCCCATTTCCCAGAAATTGTCTTTGTCAAATCGACGGATGCGGTCAAGCGGTATATCGGTTTCCTCAAGCCACAGTTTTTCGGCCTCGTCGTCGGTGTCGTGAACCGTCGCCCAGAGGAGTTCCTTGGGAACTTTCCAGATCTCTGTGATTAACTCCCAAGCGTAGCCAATCGCTTCACGCTTGTAGTAATCACCGAATGACCAATTTCCCAACATTTCAAAAAAGGTATGGTGCCCCGGGGAGTAGCCAACCTCTTCCAGATCATTATGCTTCCCACTGACGCGTAGCACTTTTTGGGTATCAGCAGCCCGTCTGTACTCGCGTCGCCCCGTTCCGAGAAAGACGTCCTTAAACTGGTTCATCCCGGCGTTTGTGAACAGTAGGGTTGGGTCGTCGGCAGGTATTAACGGAGCACTCGGAACAACCGTATGCCCCTGTTTTCGGAAGTATTCTAGAAAACCCGACCTGATTTCATCTGATGTCATTGTCCATTTCCTTTGATCAACACTCGCTCGATTACACTCTGGATCGTCTCATAGTCAAATCCACGCCTGAGTAGAAAACCGTGCAGCCGGCGTTTCGCAACCTCTGGTGCGAGTGATTGGTAGCGCTTTGCCTGTTTCTGTGCCAATTGCAATGCCAACTTTGTTTCCTCCGCGTCCTGAATCTCCGCCAGCACACGATCTACGGTAGTTCTGTCTATGTTATGATTAGCCAATTCATGGGCTAATACTTTTTTGCCTTTCGGCTTTGAACGTCGACGGCGCGCCACCCATTTTTTGGCGAAGTTCTCATCCTTGATATGACCAAGCTGCTCAAGATCTTCCAACGTGATGTCGATTGCCTCTGTACCAAAGCCTTTCTGCCCAAGTTGATAGCCCATCTGACTCTTACTATAACTCTGGTTGGATAGTAATTTAAGTGCATAGTTTTTCGCTCGCAGCCCTTCGTCTGCTTGGATTAGCTTCTGGAGCACCTCCGCTTCGATCTCTAGTCCAACTCGCAAACCGAGTTTGGGGATGCAGCCTGCATCAACGCTGTCAAAGTACACTCCATCAAGGAAAAGGATTCGGCACGTGGGCGTTTCCTCATCTATTTGGATGTCTGTGAGCCGTTTTTTCATCAGAATAGGTGCGATAGATTGAATCTGCAAGACGGCTCCCGGCACCAACCAACCGTGCTAAAACGCCTATCTGCTCTCGACAAGCTACACTGTCAGTTGGTTCAGGATAATTGATTAGGTGATCGATTTCACCCCAAATCTCCTCAAAAAGGGTTCTAACCTGAATTTCGCAAGAAACAGGTGAATCCTCTCTAGGCTTAATCACGTAGTGAATGCTGGTGTATAAACTCTCTTTCAATTCAACGTTCAAGCCTTGACGTGCAAAGAAATCTTGTGATTCCGGGTCCCAAGTATAAGCTTTCGGTTGTTCATAAAGCATCCAATCTTGACTATCTAGTTTTTGGGTAATCGCACGGTGAATCTGTGGGAATTGGACTTGATACAGATGCAGCACTCGAACACCAGCAATGTCGGTTATCCGATTGAAGATATTCTCTGGCGTAATTGGGTCTTCAGATGACGATTTGCGTTGTATTTTTTCACGAAGGTGTTGTAAATCTTTCAACCGACTTTTTACGGAATGAACGATTTGGAGCGATTGGGTTAAGTCCGGATGCGTCTCAAAAAATCGGACTGTGTAATTACGAAAAAGGTCTATATCGTGAAGGTTGTTTTGAACTCGCTTGATGATAGCTTCCATACTTGCTTCATCAACCATTATCAATCTCCAGTTGGTCAAGTCGCGTCAAGAGGTCTTTAGCAAAAATATGGAAACCTGTTTTAGTGTTTTCATATAGTTGTCTATTACCCAAAATAGTATTCCTATCACGTCCTTCCAGATGACAACCTGGGACTTCCCACATGGGTGCTCTGTATTTTTGAGCCATATTTGGACGTGTTGAGTAGGAGTGCATAACAGCCGTTCCACCAACGGGCTCTTCTAGCTGCGGTTCGGTTAGGTGCTTTCTGTGATCAGCATCAATATATTTTCTAATCGTGGCGGGAATCTGTTCGGCATAGTTCTGATGTGCCTTAGATAAATTCCAATCGCCCGACCCAGAGTATTTCCTGGCATTGAAAATCGTGAACCCCAAAAAACTGACGAAATTTTTAGGGAAATAGCTTAATTTTGCATCGGAAAGTAGACTAAAAATCGTATTAAAATCACGCTTCCAACCTTTAAGGGATTTACCAATATTCTGTATGCCGTAAAGGGAAAACATGTCTGGCATACAAGGAATCAGAAATCCATCTACAGTGGATATAATAGCCTTATTAAGTATACCAAGACTTGGCGATGTATCAATCACAACATAGTCATAGGAATAATTTTTTGCATACACCTCGCAAAAATTCCGTATTTGTGTTACTGTACGGATGGCTAGCGGATCCCCACCATAAACATCTGTCCAGCGACTCGCAATTTTGTCTTCATAGGTATGTATTGTAAGTCTGCCCGGAATTAGCCCCAGCTCGTCGCGTAACTTAAGCGGTTTTGCAAGGGATTCCGGTGTATCTGTTCCATCCTCAGTCGGTTTTAGGAGGAAGTGGATGGAACGCACATTACCCGCGATAGCCTCAAATTCAGCTTGAGATTTTTCCTTACGCGCTTGAACAAAGTCATCTATAAACACATCTTCAATCTGCCAGATTTCGTGTAATGCCTCTGGATCCAAACCAAATAGTGTCAGATTAGATTGTGGATCTAAATCGACAAGAAGCGTTTTATGACCCAACTCAGCAAGCGCACACCCAAGGTGGTAGGTCAAAGTCGTTTTGCCGACACCACCTTTATTATTGAATACGGCAATTGACTTCATGTTTATTTTCTCCTTACAAGAGGTTTCACGCTTTACGTTTCATTCCCCCGGCGTTCCTGCCCAGAGTGCCCCCCGTTGCAGCATCGTACCAAATATCTCATGTTCACACGCTTTGGCGTCGTGCCCCAGCGCTAGATAGAATACACGACCATCTCCCCAGCTTTTTGTCCATGCGACAGGCACTGCATCGCCCTGCCACAACGCCGACGCGAGTACGTGGTTGCGTGGATCGTAGTCGAGGATATACTGTTCGTCCGTGACCACTGTCTCGTCGAGACCTTCCGTAATGGGATGCTCAGTATCCACGATGCTCACCTGATAATCGCGATAGCGTGGGTGCGTGACAAAATAGCCACCGACCATCGATCTATATTCGGGGCACTCTCGAAATGAATCGGCTGCGGAGTGCACCCCGACGTAGCCCTTGCCCGAAGCAATATGATTTAGTAAGCCGTTCTTTTGGGCGTCAGTAATTTCTCCGATTGTATAATAGAAGACAATCAGATCATACGGATCAAGATTCGGGGCAACTAACGCATCAAGGTCTTCCTCTACCTTGGTAATCTCGAATTCATCCCTCTGCGATAGTGCGTCAATTATCACTTCGCTGCACCCTTTCCAATCGTGAACAGCACCACCAGCAAACACCAATGTATTAATCTTTCCCATTGCGCTTCCTCCTCATAAAAGGCTGAGAGATTTTTCATTAAGGATAATTACGATGTGAGTACAGGATTATAATATCATAAGTCTGCGGAAAACACAAGCTAGCATTCCAAGAAATTAGAGTAGGTTTCCCCTTCGTTCTTGATTATTGTGCGGCGAAAATTTGGCTTTCGAATTGACAGAAATCCTTGACAATGCTATCTTATTTGATTGAGAAAGGGGGCTACGATGAGACTGTGGGTGAAATGCACAACGGGGTTCTGGGTTTTATTTTTCATCGGCTGTGGAGCAACCTATCAATCCGAACCGACAAGAGAACCTCAGATTACAAGTCGCGGCAATCCATACTTTGAACAGGGAAATATCTTTCTGAAAAAAAAGAAGTACCACGAGGCGATTGAGCAATATCAGCAGGCGTTGCGATTAGATCCGGATGCTGCGATTATCCACGCGGCCCTTGGTTGGGCATATTACAACGTGGGGATGCTTGACGCAGCGATTGCAGAAGGTGAAGCGGTCATGCGCTTGGAACCAGATAACCCTGACGTGCCCAAACTGATGGAGTTGCTATATCAAGAACGGAACCGACGCCGTTGATAGCGTGAGGGGCATACGTCGATCGGATTTTCTCAGGCAGTTAATGTCTTCACAAAGTAATCCATGAACCGAGTCGCATCGACAGAAGTACAGACAGAAGCATTCGGGTCGCCAACGACCGGGACAGTTGCGCCGCGCAGCTGATCCGCCAGCGTTTCAACCTCAATCCGCATTTCGCGCATTTCGCAGAGGGTGGAATCAAGGAGAATTGCCACCGCCAAGGGGTCATGCAGGGTTGGACGCGGTTCTGGATTATCGCCACCCCATAGATGGATTAACTCAGAACAGATCTGGTTAATCGGGCGGTCTACCGACCCGATGGTTTTTACCTGCTCGTAGCTCATGACGCACTTCGTCGTGACATCAAGGCCAACCATCGTAATTGGCACCCCTGTACCGAAAACAACCCGCGTCGCCTCGGGGTCGCAGAGTGCATTCCACTCTGGGCGCACCCGGTCTGTCGCACCTCCCATCATGACGATTTGCGTTTTCTGTACTAAACGTGGTTCTATGGTGAATGCCGCCGCAATGTTTGTAAAGGGTCCGATAGGTACAAGTGTGATATCCCCGTCGCCTGCCATCACCGTGTCGATAATAAAATCAACGGCGTTGCCGGGCATCGGTTGAATTGACGGCTGCTGTCTCTTTAGCACCTCCATTTGGCGCGGACGATGGCTGGCTGCAACCTGTTCCCAATCCGGAATCGATTGAAGGAGGGTTTTGCCGATACCAGAATAGACAGGGATATCTGTTCGCCCTAATGTCTCCAGCAAGCAGCACGCTAACTCTGCGCGCTGTTCCGCATTTCTGAAGACTGTTGTCACACCGAGAATATCAAGTTTACCGCTCATAATGGCAAAAGCCAAAGCGAGTGCGTCGTCTATATCATCGCCAATATCTGTATCGAGTATAATTTTTTGCATGTGTCCTCCAATATAGGCCAAGCTCTGAGATAGTTGGGACAAGTTTAACAGAAATCGATACAGGAATCCAGAAATAACTGTCCCATTGATGCCGCAATCTCATAACCAAATAACCAAATAAGGAAAGGAAACTCACCATGAAGATTGGTGCTTCGACAATACTGCATCGTGACCGCCCGTTGAACTGGACACTCTTTCACGAATTTCAGCAGGCGGGGATTGAATCTCTGGAGTTGACAGATTATCACCCCGATTTTTCGTTCACGGATCTTGAGACGTTTACCGCGCTCCGTTTAGCGATGGAAGATCTATCGTTACATCTTAATTCGCTTCACATCCATCTGGAGATATTTGATGATTATGATCTGGCAACACTCGACGGGGCACAGCAAGATAAAACGCTGATTGCCTATCGTCAAGCGGTTGACGCCATGGAGGTTTTAGGGGGCGGAATTCTTGTGACGCATCATATCCAAATCCCTGAACCCGACGAACCACTCCACGCAGAAAAGCGATCCGCATTCCTCGACAACCTCCGCGCTGTCGCAGAATATGCAGCCCCCAGAGAGGTTTCTTTTGCGCTGGAAAACGTGCCGCGAGGTTATACCGGCGACCCCATACGTCTTGTCGAACTGATGACAGATTTGGATGTCCCAAACGTAGGCGTTGTTATTGATACAGGACATCGCAATATCGGGGGTGATCCGGTGGAGGCACTACGAACTATTGGTGAACATCTGATTACCTTGCACCTGCACGACAATCACGGTGAGCGGGACGAACATCTCCTGCCGGGGCGCGGCACCGTTGACTGGAATGGGGTTGTAGGTGCTTTAGATGAGATTGAGTATCCGGGGGTGTTCATGTACGAACTCAGTCGCCCGGAAGATTTGACACAGATCCGTCCAAACGCAGATGCGCTCCTGAACCGTGGGGCATGATTCGTGGGACGGTTGCCCTCGGGTAAATTAGGGAGGAGTCGGGATTCGGAGATTCCTCCTACAGGAGAACTCGATGCTCTTGGTGGTTCTCTATTTATCCTTGACCGATGGGCTAGCAGTTGATACAATGCCCTATACCAATCCCGAAATCACGGAAATCAAAAATATCGTTCAACAGAACAGAGATATTCTCCAACAGCACAGTATAACGCTCCAGCAACATGGTGAAATACTTCAACGACATGGGACAGTCCTCCAACAGCACGGTGAAATATTGTTGGAGGTTGTCAAAGAGCAGAATTACTTGCGTGGCGCACTCGATCAGGTAAACGAGCGATTTAGTACACTCGATGCACGTATAGATTCACTGGAAAATCGCATTGTTTCTGTAGAAAATCGCATTGTTTCTGTAGAAAATCGAATGATTTCGATTGAGGAACGGATGAGCTTGTTTGAGGCACGCCTCACTGATACTTACACTAGCTTGAGCAAAGATATCGCTGATACTCATGCTAGCTTGAGCAAAGATATCACTGATACTCATGCTAGCTTGAGCAAAGATATCACTGATACTCATGCTAGCTTGAGCAAAGATATTCGAGATAACTTTAAGTGGACCATTGGACTGATGATTCCGGTTTGGTTGGGTATACTTGCTGCCATCGCCGTTGAATTGATTAAGGGCTAACGGAGGTCCCAATGGACGATATTCTACACGCATCAATCGCTCAACTTGCGGCGCAGATTCGCAAAGGCGAAATCTCTCCTGTTGAACTCATTGGAACAACGCTTGAGGCCATTGATGAATGTGAACCACAATTGAATGCCTTCATCACCGTGTTTCGGGAGGAAAGCCTCGAAAGGGCTAGACAGGCGGGAGTAGAGATAAGAAGCGGGAAGGATCGCAGCCCGCTACACGGGATACCCATCGCCCTCAAGGATATAATTTATGTTGAAGGAACCCGCAGCACAGCCGGTTCAAACTTCTTTTCACAAGAATCACCACAATTCGATGCTGCACTCGTCTCCAAGCTAAGAGATGCCGGAGCAATTATCATCGGTAAAACCAATCTGCATGAATTTGCTTTCGGCGTGACGACAGAAAATCCGCACTTTGGGGCAACTGCGAATCCGTGGGATACTGCGCGGGTGCCAGGCGGGTCAAGTGGAGGTTCGGCGGCAGCCGTTGTTGCGGGTTGCTGTGCCGGTGCATTGGGCAGCGATACCGGGGGGTCGATACGTATCCCGGCAGCGGTGTGTGGGCATGTGGGATTGAAACCAACCTTCGGACGCACCAGCGTTCACGGCGTCCTTGCACTGGCGCAGTCCCTCGATACTGTGGGTCCCATGTGCCGCTATGTTCACGATGTCGCACTGATGATGAATATCCTTGCTGGTTATGATCCTCGCGATGTACACAGCGAAAATCAGCCGGTGCCGGATTACACTGAAGGATTAGATCAACCTATCTGTGGGCGTAGGGCGGGGGTTCCAAAACAGCATTTCTTCGAGAACCTTGACCCAGAAGTTGAGCGAGTTGTAGGTGACGCGATTAAAGTCCTAGAGGGGTTGGGAGTGGAGATTGTTGAACTCGATCTGCCATCTGCACCGGCAGGGCATGAGGTTACACTGACACTTTTGACGGCGGAAGCCGGTCAGTTTCATCAGGAACGCCTCGCAACACATAGAGAGGATTATGGCATTGATGTGCGTGAATTACTTGAACAGGGACTGGAATTGTCGGCTACGGATTACGTGGAAGCGATTCGCGTACGGGAAATCACCAGACGTGAGTTTGCCAAAGCATTTGATCAGGTTGATTGTATTCTATCGCCAACTGCCCCTATTGCTGCCCCACTTCGGAGTACACACGATTTGTCTGGCGGCAGCGAATCTAACCGCATCCGTCCGCACTTGACCCGGAATACACGTCTGATTAACCTGCTCGGTTTACCGTCAATCTCCGTGCCATGTGGCTTTGTGCAGGTTGAAGGTTCCGATAGCGACCCAGGCTTGCCTGTCGGGTTACAGATTACCGGCCCGTGGTGGTCTGAAAAAACGCTGCTTCAAGTCGCCCACGCTTATGAACGCGCCACACCTTGGCGCACTATAAAAGTGAAACGTTTTTAATGGATAATTAACTGTCGTTATGATATAATTAACGACAAATAACATGTGATGTGTAGTGTGCAAATAAAAGTCCCTAGGCATTATTTTTTTCACCCCTATGGCTGGAGGAATGAACGATGCCAGCAAAAAACAGACAAACGCAAACAAGGGACATAACATAGGTAGCAACTTGCATTATTCTTTTCGCTCACGTTAAGAAATCGTGCAACAGAAACCGAGTTTTTTCTTCAAAACTCGGTTTCTCTTTCCGTTGTGCACTGTCTTTTTTTAAATCCTGTAGGTTAGGTTTCCCAACCCCACTACACTAATGATTGACGTACTCCAAAAGCTAAAGCATTTGGATTCTTGTTAGGGAATCCACTTTCTAATTGTGCGGTCAACACGACTGC